>CAYYAU010000009.1:0-13755 GCA_964469765.1 uncultured Clostridia bacterium
ACAAACCCTGATACCCATAGTGGTTCAGGGTTCGGTACACCCCAACCCTGATACCCGAAGTGGTTCAGGGATGAACCAGAACAAAGTTCGGTACATCCAAACCCTGATACCCGAAGTGGTTCAGGGTTGGATTTGTTTGTTTACCGATTATTCTCCGACAATCTGTAATATAATTTCTCTTCTTCTTTTTCTGTTATCAAAATCAACAAAAACAATCTGCTGCCACACGCCTAATGTAAGTTTTCCTTTTTCGAAAGGAACTGTTAATGAAGGACCTATAACAGATGCTCTTAAATGTGAGTGTGCATTACTATTAAAACCATGGTCATGAAAATAACTTCCCCTTTCAGAGATTAATTTTTCCCATAAATTCTTAAAGTCTTTTATAAGTCCTGGTTCATACTCAATTGTGATTAGTGCACCTGTTGCGCCTGGAACAAAAAGGTTTACAAAACCATTTTGTAATCTGGCTTCATAAATCTTCTCCTGTATATCATCTGTTATATCAACTATATCACAATTACCTTGTGTAGAAAACTGTAATTTTTTATTTATTATCTTCATTATCACCTACCGCTCTTTCTTTTAAAGTCACCCCAACACCAATTAACAACAAACACATTTAAGGTCTTTCTTTAGAAGTATTTAGATATATGGTGTGCATCTTCTTTTTTCATCACTGTGTATTTATTTAATTACCTATTTAGCTGTTTTTTGAAGTTTGTATGCCTTTATAAGGTTTACTATAAGCATATAACTTGTAATGCTACCAACTCCTCCTGGTACAGGTGTAATAAAAGAGGCCTTATCCTTTACCTCATCAAACGCAACGTCACCGACTAACCTATCATTTACCCAATTTGTTCCAATATCAATAACAATGGCTCCTTCCTTAACAGCTTCTGATTTGATATATAAGGGTTTACCAATTGCAACAAATAAAATATCTGCTTGTTTAGTAAATGAAAATAAATCATTTGTTGCAGAATGACACACCGTAACTGTTGCACTTTTCTTAATGTTTAAAAGAAGAAAAAGTAAAGGCCTTCCAACAATAAGACTTCTTCCAACAATAACCGCCTTTTTATTTTGTAAGTCAGTATTTGTGGATTTGAGAGTCTCCCATGCTGCAAGTGCTGTGGGTGAAACAAACTGAGCAGTCCCTGAAGATAAAAGACCAATATTGTAAGGATGAATACCTTCTATATCCTTCTCAGGAGTAATATTTGAAATAACTCTTTGAAAACTTATGTGTTTAGGAAGAGGCGTTAACACAATTATACCATTGGTGTTGGTGTCGTTGTTCAAATTCTCTATTAAACTTAAAACCTCTTTTTCTTGACAATCCTCCTTAAGAGTCTCTAAAGAAAACCTAACTCCAAGCTCTTCGCATAATCTTTTCTGACTATTAACATAGGACAGTGAAGATTCGTTATTCCCAATAAATACACAGGAAATCCCGATATCTTCTTTATATTGTATTTTTATTTCCTCTATCTTTTTTACTATTTCGGCCTTAACCTTTTTTGCAATCTCTTTTCCGGATATGAGCATATCTCTTCCTAATTTTTGTAAACCTCTATTTTATCTCTAAGCTTACTGATTTTACTAAAAACCTTCCTTTTTAAGGATTTAAACTCTCTTTCTGTTTTTTCTACAAAACTTTTATCCTTAATCAAAATAAGGTTTTCTTTAATATTATCCTCTGCTCCTTCTAACGCAACACTAAACAGGTTTAAGGAAGCTTTAAAATCACTCAAAAGCCTTTTATTCAGAAATGGAAAAAGACAGCTTATTAAATCAACTCCTTCACAACACAGCTTAAATACACAAAAAGGAACCGCAGTTGCTTTTTTAAGTGCATTTTCAATTAACCTTTTTCTTTTTTTATTTCCTTTTGGGGTTTTAAATGAATCAACAACAAGTTTGTATGCTTTTATATCTTCATTTATTAATCTAAAAACAACTCTTCTTTTTCTTCTACTTAATTTTAAAATCTGGCGAATCTTCTTTTTTTTATATAATATGGTAATCTTCTTATAACTAAAATGACAACACATCTCTAAAAGAGAAAAACCTAAACTGCTTACTAAAGCATTTACACTCCCTCCACCAGGAGCAGGCAAAGAAGAAGCAACATCATCTATGAATACCGTCAGACTCTTCTTTGTATAGTCTTTCATTTTAACTTTTCCTTTTTAACTGCTCTGTTTTCTGTCCTCTACTTTCTTTAACAGCTCCGGTATGTATCTTTCCCATCCTAAACTCATTATATGGATTCCACAAACTCTTTGTTTAACTCTGTTTATTATATCTGTACTTATATCAATACTTACATTATTAATCTCATCTGAAGATGCATCCTTTAGTTGAGATATAACTTCTTCAGGGATATCTATACCGGGGATATTCTCATTGAGATATTTTGCCATTCTAACAGATTTTAAAAGAAGAACACCCGCAATAACAGGCACCTTTATTTCCTTTACCTTATCAAGGAACCTAAAAAACCTTTCCACATTGAATATCGGCTGAGTCTGAAAAAACTCAACACCTGCTTCAATCTTTCTTTTCAGTTTAGTAATCTCTGCCTCAACTGAATCAATAGTGGGATTTAATGCAGCACCTAATGAATAATCCGGCTTTCCTTTTAAAGGATGGCCCATCATATCTTTGCCTTCTTTTAGTTTTTTTGCAACCTCAATAAGTCTAACTGAATCAAGGTCAAAAACAGGTTTTGTGGTAGGGTGGTCTCCTAAGGAAGTTGAATCACCTGTTAAGAGAAGAAAGTTCTCTACCCCTAATAAAGAAGCATTTAACAAATCAGACTGAAGAGCTAACCTATTTCTGTCTCTACAGGTAATCTGCATAATAGGTTCGTATCCTTCTTTTTTGAGTAAAACACTTAAACCCAAAGAACCTAAACGAAATACAGCACTGTTCATATCAGTAACATTAAAAAAATCTACCTTATCCTTAAGAGGTGTTATTGAATCAAATACCCTTTTTATATCAATACCTTTTGGAGGAACAATCTCAACTGTGATTAGAAATTTCTTCTTTTCTAATAATTTAGGTAGCTTCATCTTGTTACTCTCCTCAAAATAACCCTTTCACCTTTCCTTCCTCATCAATATCAACTTTTTCACCTGCAGGAAATGAAGGTAAGCCCGGCATAGTTCTCATCTCACCACATAAAGGGTATAAAAACCCAGCTCCTACAGATGCCCTTACCTCTCTAATGGGTAAGGTAAAACCTGTGGGTCTACCCTTCAAAGTAGGGTCATGAGAAAGAGATAAGTGAGTCTTTGCCATACAAATAGGAAGTTTATCGTATCCTAACGCAGTATAATTAGTAATCTGCTTTTCTGCTTTAGCGGAATATGACACATCCTTTGCTCCGTATATTTCCTTTGCAATAATCTCAATTTTTTCTTTTATAGGAATATCAAGAGGATAAAGAAACTTAAACCTATTTGGTTTTTCAGCTGCTTTAACAACTGCTTCTGCTAAATCCTTTCCTCCTTCTGAACCTTTTAACCAGACCTCACTTACCACAGCATCCTCTGCACCAAACTCCTTTGCGTTCTGAAGGACAAACTTTATTTCCTTATCAGTATCATAAGTAAACTTATTCAATGCAACAACAACGGGTATCCCAAACTTTTTCATATTTTCTACTTGTTTCTCTAAATTACATAATCCTTGCTCAATTGCGGGTATATTCTCTTTTAATAATCCTTCATCCAAAGGTTTACCCGCAACCACCTTAAACCTACCGCTATGCATCTTTAACGCCCTTATTGAACAAACCACAACAACTGCATTTGGGATGAGTCCACTGCGCCTACACTTAATATTAAAAAACTTCTCTGCTCCACAATCTGCTCCAAATCCACTTTCAGTAACAACATAATCAGTTAGTTTTATTGCTATTTGGTCTGCAATAATTGAACTATTCCCATGAGCAATGTTTGCAAATGGACCTGCATGGACAAAACAAGGTGTGTTCTCCAATGTTTGCATCAAGTTTGGTTTTAATGCGTCCTTCAAAAGTACAGTCATTGCTCCAGCAACTTTAATATCCTCAGCTGTAACCGCTTTTCCATCATATGTGTATGCTAACACTATTCTTCCTAACCTTTCTCTTAAATCCTTCAAATCTTCAGATAAAGCAAGAATTGCCATCACCTCGCTCGCCACTGTTATGTCAAATCCTGTTTGACGAGGAAACCCATCCTGTTTTCCCCCAAGCCCTATAACTATATTCCTTAAGAATCTATCACTTACATCAACCACTCTTCGCCATTCAATTGTTAATGGGTCTATTTTGAGTCTGTTTCCTTTAAGGATTGAGTTATCCAAGAATGCAGAACAAAGATTGTGAGCAATACCTACTGCATGTACATCCCCTGTTAAATGAAGATTAAAATCCTCCATAGGCACAACCTGAGAGTAACCACCACCAGCAGCTCCTCCTTTTATCCCAAATACAGGACCTAAAGAAGGCTGCCTGATATTAACAATTGCTTTCTTTCCAATCCTATTAAGCCCCATTGCAAGACCAATTGTTGTTACAGTTTTACCTTCCCCTAAAGGCGTTGGTGTTATTGCTGTCACATCAATGTACTTCCCATTTTTAGAAGAAGAAAACTTCTTTTTAACACCCAGATTTACTTTGGCTTTGTATTTACCATAAAGTTCTAAATCCTCCTCACTAAGGTTAATTCTATCTGCAATTTCAGTAATAGGCACCATCTTAGCCTCTTGTGCAATCTGTAGGTCTGATTTCACCTTACACCCCCTGTTAGATATTTTGTTGTTTCTTTTAGAATTCTCAAGGATGCTCTACCATCTCCATACGGATTTACAGCATTTGCCATTTTTTTATATAAATTGGAAGAATTGAGTAACACATTCATATTCTGTAAAATACTATATTTTTCAGTTCCTATCACTCTTACCGCACCAGTTCTTACAACCTCGGGTCTTTCTGTTACCTTCCTCAACACCAAAACAGGCTTATCTAAGGAGGGAGCTTCTTCTTGTAATCCACCAGAATCAGTGAGAATAAAAAAACTTTTTTTCATAAGAAAAATAAAATCACTGTAGTCTAAAGGAGGTAACAAAAGTATGTTTCTCTTATTATCTAAAATTGAATAAACTATACTTTTTACATTTGGATTTAAATGGACTGGATAAACAACACATATATCATCCCTTTTTTGTGCAATTTCCCTCAAAGCAAGACATATATTCTCTAAGGGTCTGCCCCAATTCTCTCTTCTATGTGCTGTAACTAATATAATCTTTTTAGAAAAGTCTACTTTCTTTATAAGTTTTTCTTTTGGGTTTATATTCTTCTTTATAACATAAAATAATGCATCAATAACTGTGTTTCCTGTTACATAAATGTTTTTCCTTGCAATGCCTTCTTTAATCAAGTTTTCTTTAGCAACTCCAGTTGGAGCAAAATGTAAAATAGAAATTCTATCTGTAAGAACTCTGTTTAATTCTTCTGGATATGGATGAAAAAAATTGTATGACCTCAATCCCGCCTCTATATGAGCAACTGGTATCTTCTGGTAAAATGAAGAAAGGGCAGACGCAAATGTCGTAGTTGTATCTCCATGGACAACTACTAAGTCTGGTTTAACCTGTTTTAAAATATCCTTTATTTCATTCAAAACCTTCACTGTCACTAAAGAAGGAGTTTGAGATTCCTCCATTATATTTAAATCAAAATCTGTTTTTATACTAAACAGCTTAAGCACCTGGTTTAGCATCTGTTTATGTTGAGAAGTAATAAGAATCTTTGTATTAAACGAGCCATTATTTAAAAAAGTTTCAATAACCGGCGCTAATTTAATTGCTTCTGGTCTTGTTCCAAAAATAAATAATACACTTTTCTTCATCTGTTTACTTTAAACTCAAAATGATGGCACCTATTCCAAGTATACTAGAAAATATGTATACCCCTATTACAATCTGTTTTGCACTATATCCATAAGCAAGGAGTCTATGATGAATATGGTCTTTATCAGGCTGAAAAAGTGATTTTTTCATTTTCAGTCTTCTTATCGCAGTAAATAAGGTTTCTAATATCGGAAATGCTATTATCAATATTGGTATAAAAATGGATATGGTAGCAGTAAGTTTAAGTATACCTAAAATAGTAACTGTTCCTAAAAAATATCCAATAAGCATGCTTCCGGTATCTCCCATAAATACTGTAGATGGTGGAAAGTTATATCTTAAAAACCCTAACACGGCTCCACCTAAGGACAAACATAAAATCCCAACAAGTATAAGTTCTCTTGTTACTGTTATAGATAATTGCTTATTTATTTGAAGGAATGTAACAATAAAAAATACAATAGAACCAATAGCCACAACACCTGCTGCTAATCCATCAATTCCATCTATTAAATTTATACTATTTATAAATACTACCATCCATATTGTAGTAACTAATATTGAGAAAAATATCGGTAAAAGTATGTAGGTTTTAATAAGGGGAATTTTTATACCAACAATCTTTATCCCATACTCAATTGTAATTAGAATAACAATAATCTGAACAAGAAGTTTTGTTAAGGGATTAAGTGACTTTCTATCATCTATAACTCCAAGAAGTAGTATGATTGTTGAACCAATGATGATGCCACTCAAAACTTTTTGAAGAAAGTTATACGAAAATAATAAATCTCTAAATGCTATATTGAAAAAGTATAATATCCCTATAGTAACAATAATACTTATATAAATTGCAATTCCACCAGATGAAGGGATATCTCTATGATGAAGTTTTCTTTTTCCTGGTCTATCTGTTAGATTAAAATATTTAAAAATATTTCTAATAATAGGTGTTATTACTAAAGAAAGTAAAAACGACACTGCAAAAGCAATAATATAACACTCTTTCATTTATTAATTTAACTTTTAAATTTAAAACTTTTTATACAAAGGAAACTTTTCACAGAGATGTTTAACTTCCCGACGAATTCTGTAAAGGACCGATGGGTCTTTTCTGTATATAATTACCTTATTTATAAGAGAACTAATTTTTCTCATTTCCTTTTCTTTCATTCCCCTTGTTGTAATTGCAGGCGTGCCTAACCGAATGCCTGAGGTAACAAAAGGGGGTTTAGGGTCATATGGTATAGAGTTTTTATTTACAGTAATACCTGCTTTTTCTAAACACTCTTCTGTTTCTTTTCCGTTAAGTCTTTTATTTCTTAAATCTACAAGTAACAAGTGATTATCCGTTCCACCTGATACAAGTTTAAATCCATTTTGTTTAAGTCCTTCTGCTAAAGCCTTTGCATTTTTGATTATCTGAAGTTGATACTCTCTAAACTCTGGCTTTAATGCCTCCCCTAAAGCAACAGCCTTTGCAGCTATTACATGCATCAGAGGACCTCCTTGAGTTCCGGGAAAAACAGTCTTGTCTATAATTGATGCATACTTTTTTTTACACATAATAAGTCCACCTCTTGGTCCTCTTAATGTTTTATGCGTAGTAGTTGTAACAAAATCTGCATAAGGAATAGGTGAAGGATGAAAACCACAAGCAATAAGGCCAGCAATATGAGCGATATCTGCCATTAAGTAAGCACCAACTTCATCTGCAATCTCTTTAAACCTTTTAAAATCAATAATTCTTGGATATGCAGAGGCTCCAGCAACAATCAACCTTGGTTTATACTTACGCACTAACTGTTTCATTTCAGAATAGTTAATTGTTCCATTACTATGTGTAACACTTATAGGAATTGTTTTAAAATACTTACCAGAAAAACTACTCGGATGACCGTGCGAAAGATGTCCACCGTGAGAAAGATGCATACCCATAATTGTATCTCCAGGATTTAAAACAGCAAAATAAACGGCCATATTTGCCTGTGTCCCTGAATGAGGCTGAACATTGGCATGTTCACATTTAAAGATTTCTTTCGCTCTTTGGATAGCTAAGTCCTCTACTTTATCGTAATACTTACATCCCCCATAATACCTTTTTCCGGGGTATCCTTCAGCATACTTATTTGTCATTACTGAACCCTGTGCCTCCAACACTGAATATGAAACAAAGTTCTCAGAAGCTATCATCTCTAATGTATACTGTTGTCTATATATCTCATCTAAAATTATTTTATGTACATTAGGGTCGGTCTTTTTTAAATTCTTCATTTATTTCCTCTCTTTCAACTTGGTTATTAGAATTCTTATTAACTCTTTTATCTCCTTCATTGTTTTTTTATAAACATCATAAGGCATACCTATTGGGTCTGAAACTCCTTCTTTTCTTCCTATAACATATTCCTTCAAAAGAAAAACCTTTTTTTTTATTCCTGGAATAAGGTTTAAGATGTATTGTTTATGACTCATTTCCATAACTAAAATTAAGTCAGCATTGTTTAACATTTCTTTAGTTATCTGTGTGGGAGTATGCCCATTCACATCCAACTCTTCTTCTCCCAACACCTTTTTTAAATCTCCAAATATCCTATAACTAGGTAATGTTGCTATTCCTGCAGATTCAACTTCTACACCATTGATACTATTTTCTTTCAACATTTTCTTCAGAAGTTTTTCAGCCATAACACTCCTACAGGTGTTTCCGGTACAAACAAAAAGAATCTTCATCTATCCCTCATATCAAAATCAAATACTACCAAAGAAATCCTTTTTTCAGTTATATCTCCCATTAATCTTAACATACTCTGGAGAAAGGTCACAAGTAACAAAAGAGGCATTTTTATTTCCGTTATTTAAAAAAACCTTTATAAGTATCTGTTTTCTTTTTAGAATTTTTCTTATTTTATTTAAATCTATATTAGAACGTTGAATGCCATTCTTTACTACATTCATCTGCTCATAATATACATCTAACCGAGATGGATCCATTTCACACATAACCGACCCACAACTCGCAACAACTCTTCCCCAGTTAAATTGTTCTCCCCATAAGGAGGTTTTTACAAGCATAGAATTAGCAATTCTTTTAGCTATTTTTTCTGCAATTTTCTCTGATTTTGCTTTTTCAACATCTATTTTAATAACCTTTGTTGCCCCTTCTGCATCTTCAGCAATCATACACCTTAATTTATCACTCATATTCAATAATACATTCTTAAACTTATAATAGTCATAGTTTTCTTTATCTATAATTCTATTGTTTGCATGTGCATTTGCTAAAAAAATTATAGTATCATTTGTACTCATATCTCCGTCAATAGTTAAACAATTAAATGTTTTTTTTGTAACCTCATTTAAGGCTCTTTTTAAAGGCTCTCTCTTTATGTTTATATCAGAAAGAAAAAACACCAACATCGTAGCTAAATTTGGAGCAATCATCCCTGCTCCTTTTGCAATAGCTGTAAGGGTTACTTTATTTTTTGATAAATAAAATTTTTTAGTGATTACTTTAGGAAAAGTATCTGTTGTTAAAATAGCGTTTCCAATCTCATTTAATGCTTTCGATGAAGAACTTAACCTATTAACAAGTCGTGGAATATTATTAACTATCCTCTTTACTGGAAGTGGCTTACCTATAACTCCTGTAGAAGCAAGAAGGATTTTTTCTTTTTCAATCTTAAGTATCTTTGCTAAATACTTTACGCAATTTAAAGTTTCAATAAAACTTTTTTTAGGCAGGCAAGCATTAGCATTACCTGAATTAACCAATATTGCCTGGGACAAACTTTCTTTAAGATGTTCTTTAGTTATAATAACAGGAATAGCCTTTACATCATTCTTTGTAAATAACCCTACAGAAACACATGTCCTATCGGAAAGGATTAAAACTAAATCCTTTTTGTTTTTATGCGCTATTGCTGCTCTTACTGCGGCGCCTTTAAATCCATTTGGAAACACAATATTTTTCATTTACAGAAGTCCCATATTCTGAGAAAAACCAAAGAGGATGTTCATATTCTCAATTGCCTGACCAGAAGCTCCCTTTAACAGGTTATCAAGAGTAGAAAATATTATAAGGATATTGTTTTGTATTGAAAAACCTATTCTACAATAGTTTGTTTTAATAACATCCTTTATCTGAGGAATCTGATTTTCTAACACCTCAACAAAAAATGAGACAGAATAAAAATCTTTGTATAATTTTATAATCCTCTTTAAAGAGGTGGACCTGTTTATCTCTGTATAAATTGACACTAAAATTCCTCTATTAATAGGGATTAAATGAGGAATAAATGTTATGTTTACCTTTTCATTACTTAAAGATGAAAGTTGCTCAATCATTTCAGGAATGTGTCTATGTCCTTCTACACTATAAGGGACAATATTTTCATTACACTCGGGAAAGTGATACAATAACGATAGTCTCCTCCCAGCTCCAGAAACACCTGACTTCGCATCAATGACTATAGAAGAAGTATTGATAATACCGTAGTTTATAGCTGGTGCTAAACCAAGAATAACGGCTGTAGAGTAACACCCAGGATTAGCAACTAAACTTGCTTTTTTTATTTTCTCAAGATGAATCTCAGGAAGACCATATACTGCCTTTTTTAAAAGAGAAGGGAATTTATGTTTTGTTTTATACCATTTATTAAAAACCTTAGCATTTTTTAGTCTAAAATCTGCAGAAAGGTCAATTACCTTTATTCCATTGGATAAGAGTTTTTCTGCATACTTTTGAGATACAGTATGGGGAAGACAAAGAAACGTTAAATCCGTATCTTTAGAAAGATTCTTTATACTCCATTTTTCACAAACAATATTTAATTTAAGGTTTGGATAAACCTCTTTTATATGTTTACCATAAAAACTACTTGAAACAAGATGAGAAATCTTTACTTCTGGATGGTTAGAAAGGACTCTTAAGAGTTCTTCACCAGTGTATCCACTAATTCCTATAACTGAAATTTTCTTCATCATTTTCTCTTCTAATTTTGTAATAAAAATATATTATATTTCAATTTAATAGAACTTGTCAACGAAAAAGGGTCACTTAAGTATAGAAATATATTTTTATATTATTTAATAACTGCTATCTTACCGGTTTTCTTTTCATTTTTATCATTAGTGATGACATAAATATACACGCCACTTGCAAGGTGTTCTCCTTTGTTGTTTGTTACTGGCCATAAATATATTCCATCACCATTTGTCTCCTTTATTTCTTTCACTAATTCACCTGAGATAGTAAATATCTTTATATCTGCCTGTTCTGTTAAACCAGAAAATGTTATGCCTTTAGTATCTGTAGTAACCTTGTATGGATTAGGATAGACAATAACACCGTCTAAACTACTTGAAGGAATCTTCTCCATTATCTGAAATTTTGAAAGATGTGTTGTTGAAGCCTCTACTCTATTCTGGTTTGAATAAACCGTTGAAATAAGTGGTATCCATTGAAAACTATTCTCGTCATAACGAGCAATATATAAATTATTTTCATTATGGGTTATATCTGAACTTTGATACTCAAAGGATATTACTACTTTCTTAAGTAACGAAAGAGATTTATTTAGTAATACACCTACACCAATGCCGGTAGAAACTACTCCTGAAACATTAGAAACCGGTAATGTTGTTGTTGATAAAGTGATTACTACATCCTCAGAAAAAGCGTTTTGAGGAATATCTATTTTCACTTCACCGCTTTGTAACCTAATCGTTGCAGTAACATAAGAGGTTTTAACAACAGTTATCTCTACCTTTGACTCATTCAAAGATACATTCCATCTATCAAATAAGCTATAATCTCCATCAACATCCAAATCCCGGTAAACATCAAATATTACATTATCCTCATTTACTGTTACATTAAGAAATGCATCATACTTCTGGCCACGAGCCTGTCCACAATCAACCTGCCACACCTTTCCATTACCTCTATATCGTGAATACCTGTGCGTATGACCACAAAAATAAGTAACGACATTTTTTTCTTCTAAAAGATTCCAGAATCTATCTCTATTTGATGGATATTTATCAAGGCTGTCTCCATAATGTCTACAATCACCCCACGCTGTATCTGGCTGAGGATAAGCGGGTTCATGTCCAAACACAAAAACTATTGGTTTTGTATTTTTATTCAAATCATCAACAATCCAGTTGTAAAGTGCATCTACAATATCTCCATCAGTCCCTATATCACTACTACCATCATAATACTCATTTAATACGACAAAATGTGCATTTTCATATTCAAATGAGTACGTTGTTGTTTCACAGTTAGTTGGCCCTGGGTTTACTATATAAGGAAGTGATGAATATTCATTCCTAATCCAATCCATATCCGATGTAGTCTCTACTTCGTGATTCCCAACTACTGGGTACCATATACTAGATGTTCCCCACTCACTGGTGATAATATTATAAACATCTGAAGGTGGGTCAATATCTCCAACAGAAATATGAAATATTCCAGGCCCACCAAGTTTCTTTGTAATCTGTTTGCATATATTCTGGAATTCATCAGAATAATCTCGCATATCAGATGTTACTGTAAACCTAAAAGAGCCCTCACTAATTCTAAATGATACAAAAAGAAGAAAAACAATAACAAACAAAAGATTAAAACATTTCTTTCTCATTTCAACTCCTTAACACAGGTTCACTCTGAGTTATAGATTCACTTACTTTATGTAAATACTCAATCCTTTTATATTTCCATTTTCCTTTAAAGAATACTATCGCCATAAGAACTCCATTAGTTAAATTTCCTATAACAGTTGCTATCCAGATACCATTTTCCTTAAAACTAAAATGGGTTGCTAATAAATATGCAATAGGAATGTGCATTACATAAAGAGATAATGCAGTTATTATCATAGGAGAAACTGTATCAGAAGCTCCCTGAAGGGCTCTTGAAAAAATTACTCCCGAAGAAAGAAATAAAGCACCTACTGCTAAATATCTGAAATAAACAGAAGCAGTATTTACGAATTCTGTTTCTTTGTTAAATAAAGAAGCTACTTGTGGAGCAAAAATAAAAATGAATATTACAGCAACTATAAGAAACATTAAATAATAGAAAGAAGCTAAATATGCACTTTTCTGTGCACGGTGGAAATTTTTTGCTCCTAAATTTTGACCAACTAAAGTTGCCACAGCTCCTCCTAAACTAAATCCTGGAAAAAGAAAAAGATGAAAGAGTCTCGCACCTACACCATAGGCTGCAACAACGTAAGTTCCGAATAAAGAAGCAATCTTCATAAGTATAACTGCAGAAAAGCTCCTCAGTAACATCTGAATTGAACCAGGGATGCCTATAACAAAAATCTTCTTAATTATATCAAAATCCAATTTCATATATTTCAAATTTATCCTTACCGCATGATTTCCACGAAGAAGCAAATACAGTATAATTACAGAACCGATGCTTCTTGAAAGTACCGTAGCTAATGCTGCTCCAGGAGCTTCTAACCGAGGAAAAAACCAAAAACCAAAAATCATTATTGGGTCAAGGACGATATTTAATATCATTACTACTGCACCTACCTTCATTGGTGTTCTTGTATCTCCTATTCCTTGGAAGATTGCGTTTCCCAGAAATACAAAAAACATAGTAAACAGTCCTGCAAAAAGAAGTTTAAGGTAGTGAGTTCCAATTATAAGAACTCTTTCTTTTGCTCCAAGGAATTTTAGAATTATTCCTGAATATGAAGGAAGGAAAGATAACTTTCAAGAAAGTGGAGACCGAACAGGTTCGACAATAAACTCAAATCTCGAATCTCCAATAGGTATTGTTAAGATTTTTTCTCCGCCTGAAGAGGTCACCTTGAC
>CAYYAU010000010.1:0-13123 GCA_964469765.1 uncultured Clostridia bacterium
CCGCTTTAAGTATGAGGCTAATGCTCTCTATATGTGAATTTATTTTGGCAAAGAGAATAATAGTTTAAAAATAATGATTTTAAGAATTTAAAAATCTAGAAGCATAAAACCCGTTTGGAGGTTAATAATATTCCAATATTCTTAAGAATGTTGGAAGGTTTTTACTTTTAAATAAAGGGATAAGAAAGTATTTACACCAGTGTTTAGAAATTTTGAGAGGTAAATTATTTTAGGTCATAATTATCCATCATATACGACAGTATCTAGAGTGGAAGGAGAGGAGGAAATGTGTTAAAACCACAAGATTTTTTTGACCTTGAAGGAAATAGATTTTCTTCTATCTTTGAAGGTGTTGAGTATGTCTGGGAGGCTCTTAGAAAAACAAACAGATATATAAAAGAACAGATTTCTCCTAATGTTTCATCATTGAGAAAGGATGGTGTTTTAGTAAAAAAGACATTGATTCTTTATGAAGGCAATATACTAGAAAGTGGGTTTGTCATTGAGAATGTTAGTATAGGGAAGAAAGGATTTGTTGTAAAGAAGGACGGTGAAGAAGTTCAAGATGCTTCTATTGTATATGCGGGTGTATACTTGATGGATGATGATATTGAGATTGGAAAGGGTGTAGTGATTGAGCCAGGAGCATTAATAAAAGGGCCTACTATAATTGAAAACAATACAGAAATAAGACAGGGTGCATATATAAGAGGGAATGTTATTATTGGAGCAGGATGTGTTGTTGGACATACAACTGAAGTAAAAAGTTCTGTTATGCTTGGCGAAAGTAAAGCAGGCCATTTTGCTTATATAGGAGACAGTATTCTTGGTAGGGTCAATCTTGGTGCAGGGACAAAACTTGCAAATTTGAAGATTACTGAATCAGAGGTGGTTCTAAAGATAAATGGCAAACAATACAAGACTGGTTTAAGGAAGTTTGGCGCAATTCTGGCAGACGGTGTTGAGACAGGATGTAATACTGTTACAACTCCAGGAACTCTTCTTGGAAAGGGAGTGCTTGTTTATCCTAATGCTATGGTAAAAGGGTATTACCCAGCAAATACAATTGTAAAGTTAAGACAAACTCATAATTTAGAAAAGAAAGGAAAATAAAAAGATGAAAAAGCTATTCGGTACTGATGGAATAAGAGGTGTGGCAAATAGTGTTCCTATGACTCCTGAGTTTGCTTTGAAGATTGGTCAGGCGGTTGCTTATGTATTTAGAAGAAAATGTCACCGTTCAAAGGTTGCTATTGGGAAAGACACAAGGCTTTCTGGTTATATGATTGAAAGTGCAATTGCATCTGGAATTACTTCAATGGGTGTTGATGTTATTTTAATTGGAACAATGACTACACCTGGTATTGCATTTCTTACAGGAAATATGGATGCTGACTGTGGGATTGTTATATCAGCGTCTCATAATCCATTTGAGGATAATGGAATAAAGATATTTTCTAAGGATGGATTTAAACTTTCTAATGAGAAAGAAGAGGAGATCGAAAGTCTGGTATTATCCGATAATTTTCCAAGGGAACTTTCGGCTTCTTATGAGATTGGAAAAGAGTATAGAGCAGAGTATGCTTTAGGTAGGTATATGGTTTTTTTAAGACACACATTTCCAAAGAGTTTAACTCTTGAAGGGTTAAAGATTGTTCTTGATTGTGCCAATGGAGCTACATATAAGATTGCTCCTATTTTGTTTAAGGAGATGAAGGCAGAAGTTGTTGCAATAAATGTATCACCTAATGGCAAAAATATAAACCTGAATGCAGGTTCTCTTTATCCAGATTCCTTAGCAGAAAAGGTAATAAAAGAAAAGGCAAATGTTGGATTTGCGTTTGATGGTGATGGAGATAGGCTTATTGCTGTTGATGAGAAAGGTAATATTGTAACTGGTGATAAGTTTTTAGCAATTTGTGCTAAAAGGTTAAAAGAAGAAGGAAAACTAAAGAGTAATAGTGTTGTTTCAACTGTAATGAGTAATGTTGGTCTTTCTCAAGCATTTAAGAAAATGCAGATAAAACATATAAAAACAGATGTTGGTGATAGATATGTTCTTGATGAGATGATAAGAAATAATGCAATCCTTGGTGGGGAGGATTCTGGACATATTATATTTTTAGAACATCATACCACAGGGGATGGTTTAATAACTGCACTTCAGTTGCTTACAATTATGATAAAGGAGAAAAAAAGTCTTTATGAACTTTCAAAGGTAATGATGACATTTCCTCAGGTGTTAATAAATGTTAATGTGAGAAGTAAACCTGATTTGAAAAATATTCCAGAAATAGCAAAGGCAATCAAAGCTGTTGAGAAGCGACTTAGAAATAAAGGAAGAGTTTTTGTAAGATATTCAGGTACCCAGCCATTGTGTAGGGTAATGGTTGAAGGACCAACAAAAGAAATAATAGAAATTGCTGCTAAAGAAATTGCCGAGGTTGTAAAGAAAAAACTTAGTTAATATAGAAAGGAAAGTTATGGTTAAGGTACGGTTTGCACCATCTCCTACAGGGTCTCTTCATATAGGGGGGGTAAGAACTGCATTATTCAACTGGTTATTTGCAAAGCATAATAATGGTAAATTTATATTGAGAATTGAGGATACTGATAGGCAAAGGTCTACTCAAGAAGCAATTGATGAGATAATAGAAGGGCTTAAATGGATTGGACTTAATTGGGATGGAGAGCCTTATTTTCAAAGTAAAAGAATTGATATTTATAAAGCATATGCTGATATGCTTTTAAGAGAAGAAAAAGCATATTATTGTTACTGTTTACCTGAAGAGCTTGAACAGAGAAGGGAATTTGCCCTTAAACAAGGTAAACCTCCTAAATATGATAGGCGTTGTCTTTATCTTTCACGAAAACAGATTCAACTCTTTGAAAGCTCAAAAAGGCCAAAGGTTATCAGGTTTAAATCATCTGATGAGGGTAGTACTACCTTTGATGATATCATAAGAGGTGAGGTAAAATTTGAGAATGCACTTTTAGATGATTTTATAATAATGAAATCAGATGGTCTTCCTACATATAATATGGCGTGCGTAGTTGATGATGGTTTAATGGGTATCACTCACGTAATAAGGGGAGATGACCATATATCAAATACTCCAAGGCAGATTTTGTTATATAATGAGTTGGGATTTAAGATTCCTGCATTTGCTCATCTGCCAATGATTTTAGGACCTGATAGAACACGCCTTTCTAAAAGGCATGGTGCAACATCTCTTCTTGAATATAGAGAAAAAGGATATTTACCTGAGGCAATTTTGAATTATATAGCGCTTCTGGGATGGGCAACTTCAGATAGTCAACAGATATTTGAGAAGAATGAGCTTATAGAGAAATTTTCATTGGAAAGGGTTGGGAAGTCTGCTGCAGTATTTGATTTTCAGAAACTTAGATGGCTCAATGGAGAGTATATAAGAAAGATGTCTGTTGAGGAACTTACTAAAAGAGCATTACCCTGGATTGAAAAGGCTAATTTGAATGCTGACTTTGAGAAACTCAAAAATGCTGTTGCTTTAGAGCAAGAGAAAATTGTTTTGCTTTCTGATGCTCCTTATTTAATAGAGTTTTTGATAAGGAATGATATAGTCTACGAAGATGAGGCTGTTGAGAAGGTATTAAGGAAAGAAAAAACAAGGGAGATACTGCTCTTATTAGTAGAGTTATTAAAATCAATAGATGATTTCAGTTCACAAAATCTTGAAAATATAATTCGGTTATTCTCAAAGGAAAGGAGTTTAAAGACTGCTGAGGTTTTTCATCCTTTAAGGGTTTCAGTTTCAGGCAGAACCAGAGGGCCTTCTCTTTTTCATATGCTTGAGTATCTGGGAAAACAAAGGGTTTTAGAAAGAATTGAAAAAGCCCTTACTCTAATTTAACTAAAAATTTTGGTTAATGTTTTATTCTTAGTGTAAGCCCAATTCCGAATATCCCAAAGATAATATTTGAGAACCATGCCCCTAATATAGGGGGTAGAACTTTATTCTCTCCTAATGCCTGACCTACAGATATTGCTCCCCAGTATATAAATCCTAATATTACACTTATTGTAAATCCAGCAATTCTTCCTCTTTTTGCTGTCATTAATGCAAAAGGAATACCTATAATCATAATAATCAAACAGGAAAATGGAAACGATATCTTAAGATGGAGTAAGACCTCTTCTTTTGTTGTAGGTATGGCAGCTTTTTTTAATCTTTTTATTTTGTTGTAAAGTTGAAGAAATGTCATTTCATTTGTTTTCTTCTGAGGAGAACAAAAGTCCTTTAGGGTTTCTTTAAAGTAGAAGGTTTTTTTGGTGAATTCTTTTTCAGATATAATTTCTCTTCCATTTTTATCAAATTCTCTAACAAGCCCATTATGGAATTCCCAGTGGTCTTTATTCCATTTGGCATATTTAGCAAAAATCTGCTTTGAGAGAATAGCGCCTTCTTTGAATTTATCAATGGATATATCTTGCATTATTCTTTTCTTACCATTAAAATATCCAATTGAATAGTTTCTTCCTTCTTCACCAATAAAGATAAAGTTTCTTCTCTTTAAATAGTTTTCAATCTTTTGATGTTTCACTTTAACTTTAAAGATATACTCAACTTTTTGGTTTGCCCTTGGGACAATAAGTTCATTGATAAATAAAGAAATTATAGAAAAAACAATCCCAGTGATTAATAATGGCCGAATAATTTTAGTTATACTAATACCCGACGATTGCATCCCTATGAGTTCATTGTGCTTTGCAAGCCCACCTAAGGAGAAAAGCACTGCTAACAAAATGGCAACGGGCATAGTTTGAACAATCCATTCAGGTACACGAAATAGGATGTATTCACATGCTGTTAGAAACGGTGTATGGTAAGCAAACCATCTATTGAGTTGCTCAAATAGTTCAGAAACTATTACAATAATAAGAAAGGCACAAAGTCCATACAGAAAAGCATGAAAAAACTGCTTTATTATATACTTAGTTAAAAGTTTCATTATCGTTGTTTGTATAGTAGATAGATACCAGCAGTGCCTGTGGTGATATTAGCCATCCATGTTGATAGAAAAGGAGAAAGAATTCTTCTTTCGCCAAGAGTAATCCCCAATACTAAGAGGAAATAATAAATAAACGTTAGAAGAAAACTTAGTCCCAACCCTATTGATTTCCCTTTTATATGTGTTTTTATACCTAAAGGAATGCCTATTAATAAAAAAACTAAAGTTGCAAAAGCAAATGATGACCTTTGCCAAAGTTCCATTCTTAATGAGAATGTTGGTATATTGTTTTTCTTTAATCTTTTGATTTCATTTAACAGTTCTTTTTGCTCCATTTCACGGATTCTTTTCCCTGAATGAGAGGACTTTCTTTTAAGGTTTACATTTAACATATATTTATTGAAATAAATTCTATTATAGTGTATAGGGTTTTTTTTATTTTTCTTTTGAATACTCCCATTAAAAAGATGAAAGGATAATGTATCATTCTTATTTTTCCAAAATCCTTCTTTTGCAGTTATGAGGAGCGGAAGGTCTTGGTTCTGGAGTTGGTAGATAATAACATTTTCTATTTTCTTTTTCTTTTCATTTATTCTGCTTGCATAAAATTTATATTTCCCGAAGGTTACGAAGGTTTTTTCCTCCATTTTTATTGTAGGATTTTTCTGTGCAAACCGATAATAAAGATTCTTGAAAATAAACCGTGTTCTTGGGCAGATGGACGAATTAAAGTATACCAGAAATACACTTAGAATTAGAGAAAGAAATATTAAAGGTTTCACTAAAGAAAGGATAGAAAGCCCGGAAGATTTCATTGCTGTTATTTCGTTGTTATTTGAAAGTCTTCCAAAACAGAATAGACATCCTGCTAAGACTGCCATGGGGATACTAAAGGAAAGAAGGGATGGTAATACATAAAAGAGTAATTTAAATAGAGATAGAATGGAGAGACCCCTATTGATAATAAGATTTATAATCTCAAATATTCTATCCATTACCATAATAAAAGTAAACACAATTAATCCTAAAAATGTATCCGGAATAAATTCCTTTAAAAGATATAAAGTAATAACTCTCATTTTACTATTAATTGATCTTTATTAATTTAATATTCGCATTATTATACATAATTTAATCTAAATTATGCAATAAATTTATTGCGTTCTGGAGTTTTATAAGATATAATTAAATTAAATAAATGTTAACCCAGAAAAAAGGGAAAAAACTTGATTTCATTAAGGAAAATAAACCTTTTTTTTATAATTATAATTCTTTTTCTTTCAACGTTGTGTTATGCACAGGATAAAGAGCTTCTTGAAAGATTTGATTCATTATTCAAAGGAAAGGGAAGGATTCCTTTTTCATTTGAAGAATGGAAGGAGATTAGAGATAAAAAGGAAAAAAAAGAGTTTAAAAGAAAAGAAACTATTTTATATAAACTTAAAAGTAAAGAAGTCCTCTTTGAAAAAGAAGAAAAGCCTCCTGTATCCATAGAAAAAACAGGTATATACCTGCCTTACGAATCCAAATTAAACATTACTGGCAAGAAAGTTATTTCAATAAAAGGAACAGGTGTTTATTTCTTTAAACCTGAAAAGGAAAGAAGTGCCTCTGCTCCTACTCCTACAAAAGGATTTGAAATGAATCAAGAGTTACAGGTTAAGATTACAGGTAAGGTGGGAAGGAAGATTACTGTAGAGGTTGATTATGATGATACTCAAGAAAACAAAAGAAAGATGTTCATTGTATATAAAGGTGATGAAAATGAGATTTTACAGAACGCTGCGTTTGGAGACATTACATTGGAGTTGCCCGCAACTGAATTTGTTTCTTATAGGAAAAGTGTCTATGGATTGAAAGCAGATGCAAGATATAAATCATTTAAGCTTATGGGTATTTTTTCTCAGACAAAAGGAATCCCAGAATTTAAGAAGTTTACTGGTAAAAGTTCATTTGAAAAACGTTCTCCTGAGACTAATCCATTAAAAGATATTAATTATATTAGCAAAACCTATTATCGTGTGGATAAAGACCATACACAACTACCCATTGAAGTAGAATCAGAAGTTATTTATCTTGATGACCAGGATGGAACCAATAATGTCAGCGGTAGCACAATGACAGTAAGAAACATTGAAGATGCAACAGTGTATGAAGGTTATTTTGACAGGCTTAACCGTGGACAAGATTACATTATTGATTATGAAGAAGGTGTTATAAAGTTTAAAAGGAGCCTTCAACAAAATTATGTTATAGCTATAACTTATAAAGATAATACCTCTACATCTATAACGAGTTATAATCAGGGTTATCCCTTAATAATAAAAGATGAGAAAGATACATTAAAGTATGAACTTAAGAATTACTATAATTTAGGGAAAAAGAAAATTCTAAGAACAGATTTTATTATAAAGCTTCTCAATTCAAATAGAGAAGAGGTTCAAATACCCTCTTATGAGATTGATTATAATGAGGGGATTTTAAGGTTTACCGATGAAAAGCCATTTCCAGAAGAAGATATATACTCTTCAAATCCAGTTAGTCATTATTACATTTATGTTGAGTATTACTATACAAGAAAGACCTATAATTTAAGGCCAAACATCGTAGAAGGGAGTGAGAAGATTTCCCTTGATGGGAAACCGTTAAAAAGGGATATTGATTACTTCCTTGATTATGAAAGCGGGTTTATAACATTTTATCATGAAGATGATATTAAAGCAGATAGTGTAATAGAGATAAACTATGAATATGCGCCTTGGTTAGGGCAATATCAACAAACATTGGTTGGATTAAGAGGGGAGTTTGCACCTTCTGATGATTTTTTCCTTGGTTCAACATACCTTTATAGTGGTTCGCCAAAACCACAAGAGATTCCTTCTATAAGTTCAACTGCTAAAAGCACAGAAGTGATAGATATAAACAGTAAGATTTCTCTTTATAAAGGTAAGTATTACCCATTTAATACTAATATTACAGCAGAAGGAGCACAGAGCTCTTTTAATCCTAATATATCAGGAAAGGCTTTAATTGACAGTATGGAGGGGATAAAGTTAAAGGATGGATTTTCTGTTGATGAAGATGCGTGGCTGGTTGCTTTGACACCTTCAGGTAATCCTGTTATACAGGATGATTTAATCTGGTATAACGGTGATGAAGAAAAAGTAAGACAGTCCGATGATGAAAAGCAGAGTGTTTTAAGACTTAAGTACGATTTTACAGAAAATAATGAGCAGGTGTCTATTGTTTATCCAATATCAGAAAGAGGCGTTGATTATAGTAGGAAGGATGAATTTGAGTGTTGGGTCTATGGAGATGGAAGTAATGTAAAGTTGAGAGTTGATTTAGGTGTAATAAATGAGGATGCAGATCAAGACGGCAACCTTGATACTGAGGATGTAAATGCTAATGGTATTTTAAACAGTGGAGAGGATATAGGATGGATATTTAATGGATGGAAAGAAAGAATTGGAGATAATAATGGTAAGATTGATTCTGAAGATTTAGATGGAGATGGCATTTTAGATACAATGCCTGATTATGTTGTTACATTTGATACATTTACAGTTACAGATGAGAATGGCAACGAACAGACTGCAGATAGCATTAGTTGGACCGGAAGAAGAAAACTTGCCTATAAATTAAACATTGATGAGAATGAAACCATAAAGCAGATACGGATTACATTAGAGGGTTCTAAAGGCAAAAAAGGTGAGATTTGGATTGGTGAAATGGGGGTTGTAGGAAACAAATGGCAAAAAGAGGATGTCACAGGAGAAGGCAGTTTTGAGATAAAGGCTATAAATGGGATAGATGATAAGGGCTATTATGATTACTTAAGTGCGGATGAAACAAGCGATCATTATAACTCTGAATATAAACATCTCTATGAGAATATTAATTTATATTCTTATGAAGAGGAGAATGAACAAGCGCTTGCTCTGATATATAATTTAAAGCAAGATTCAACCGGGTTTGCAACACTTAATTTATCTTCTAAAATTGATATATCAAGACATAAGAGCCTTAATTTCTTCCTTTATGGAGATAACAATAATGAAAGATTTATTTTTAGAATAGGAACAGAGAGTGATTATTTTCAATATAAAACAACTGTTAACTGGCAAGGATGGAAGATAATAAAACTAGAACTGGTTGATTCAGATAAAGATAAAATAGCCGATAGAATTGAAGTACAGAATGGAACCCCTGGTGAGATTAATATAATTAACAGTCCAAGTTTATCCAACATTACTGAAGTTAAGGTTGGCATTATAGGTAATAACACATCAGGTGAAGTATGGGTAAATGAGATATTCTTAGATGGAGTAAGAAAAAAGATAGGGTATGCTTATAGAGTCAATGTTGATAATGATCTTCCTGGTTGGGGAAGTTTTGGAGGAGGGTATAGAAATGTGGATAGAAACTTTGAGACAATCACTACACCAAGTAAGAATCAGGATAGTAAGACCTACAACGGGTATATAAACTTAACAAAGCTTAATATTTTACCTATATCTGCAAAGGCTTCAAGGTCAATAACAGTAACTCCTCCACATGTTGAGAGCGACCTTGTTAGTGTAAAAGAAGAAGGAACAACTGAGTCCTGGAATTGGTCAGGAAATGCAACACTTCAGAATATAAAAAATATCCCAAAGATTAGTGGCTCTTATTCTCATGAAGAGAAAGAGTATAATCCTTCAGGATATAGTGATGATAGAGATGAGTTTTATTACAGGTATGGAGGTAATGTAAGTTATAGGGTGCCATTACGGATATTTTTTCTTCCAGAAGACCTCTCTTATGGATATACAAGAAATGAAAAGAAGGTAAGATATGATAAAGAAGTCCAAGGACATGAGAAATCCTTTGAATGGACGGATAGTTATTCTGGTAGATTAACATTAAAACCCTTTCCAAAACCATTTCCTCCTTTAACGGTTGTGCCTTCCAGCAGTTATACAGAAGAGAAACAAAAGAAGGAGTATCCTGTAAAAAGCGATAAGTTTTATGAGAGAATTAAATCAAGAAACTGGGTTTCTGGGATTGATGTATCTATGCGGATATTTCAATGGTTAAATCCAAAATTAAATTACAATGCAACTTTAGATGAAAACTATAATATTAATATAACAACAGGTTCCTCTGGCAAGGATTTTACGAGAAGTATTAGTGGTAGTGTATTTTTACCACTCAATTTTAATTATATACTACCTTGGTTTGGTCCTATTAGGTCCTTATCAATTGATTCAAGCTATAAGATTGAAGATGGTGATAGATATGACGATATTGATGAAACATTTAAAACAATTTATCTTCCTTATTTAATAACAAGAGAAGGTAAAGTACTAAATTCAAAATACAAAAAGATTGATGCAATTAAAGAATACTTTAAATCATCTACTTCAAAGAATACAATAAACCTTTCTTCTTCGTGGAAACCCCTTGATTATATCTCGTTTAAAGGTGTGTTCTACCCATTAAAGACCATTTCAACGAGACTAAACTATAATAAGATTGATAGTTTTGAAGAGACAACGGGCACAAAATATACAACAAAAACAAAAATCTTTCCAGATATAGAAACCACAATAAACAGTCTTGAAAAGATTCCACCCTTTGGTCTATTTACGAAGGATTTCACAATGAAAGGCACATACAAAATGAAGACAATTGATAAAACAGACATCTCAATTTCTACTTCCACAACCATAACTGGAAACTGGAAGTTTAGAATTATTAAAGATTTGTTTATCCTTAACGATTTTAGCAGTATTATTGATTATTCATATGATAAAAGCAATACATTTGATATCACTCAACAGAAAGTTTCCTCAGAAGGTTATACCAAAACTGTCAGTTCAAGTTTAAGTTTTAGGGTCCTTAATGGGTGGAAATGGATATATAAATACTCTTCTTCATATAATAGTAATACAACAAATGAAAAAGAGGAATGGTCTCGGACAATAGACCATAACGTTAAAACCGAAGGGAATGTTAGGATAGGTTCTTTACCACAACCAGTAACATTAAGATGTGTATTGGATTGGCAAATCAAAAAAAGTTCTGTAGAAAAAGAGAACTTTTCGACTTTGGCTCCTACTGTCTCTGGAGATTATAGTATTGGAAACTTTGTTCTAACCTTTACGTTGAATGCATCGTATTACCATAGTTATAAACTATCTCAGGATGATTATCTCTCCTATAGCATATCTGGAACAGGCACGTTAAGGTTTTAGTCTTCAAGATTAGAAAGATGAGATTAAAAGGGTTAATAAGTAAGAATAAAAAGATTCTACAGATAATACTCAATTTTCTTTTTCCTCAACAATGTGTTATTTGTGAAAAACTTATCAACTCTAATAAAACCCAATACCTTTGTTCAAGATGTATGCTCTTACTTAATTTGCATCCCCATGTAGCAAGAAAGGGCATCTTTCTAAAGGAGTGCTGGGCAATTTCCCATCATGAAGGAGTTATAAAAAGGTTAATTCATCTTTTCAAGTATCAGAATAAACCTTATTTATCAACATTATTTGGGGAGATTTTGTCTAATTATTTAAAAGAGAATAATCTTTTAAGTTTTGATTTAGTTATGCCTGTCCCATTATATAAAAGAAGAAAAGAACAAAGAGGGTATAACCAATCAGAACTTCTTGCAGATGAGGTTTCTAAAAGAACAAATATTCCTGTTGAGAAGAAAACCTTAAAAAGAGTAAAAAACACAATAAGTCAGTTTCAGTTAAATTCTGAACAGAGAAAAGAAAATATGAAGGATGCGTTTAAAGTAGTAAATAAAGAGTCTGTGTTTGGCAAAAGAGTGCTTTTAATTGATGATATTTCTACAACAGGTATTACCTTAGAGGAGTGTGCCCGCGTATTAAAGAAAGCAAAAGCAAAAATAGTATATGCCCTTGTAATAAGCCATGGATAATTAAAACTTAAATCCAAAATCCATCCCTGAACCACTTCGGGTGTCAGGGTTTGGGTGAGGAGAACCCTGAACCACTTCGGGTATCAGGGTTTGGGGTGAAGAGAACTCTGTTCTGGTTCATCCCAAATGTCAAAATAAATTCAAAATCCAAACCCCAAAAATTAGTGCGGTACGGAGAATATATCACGCATTTTGCGCTTTAACACATTAACGTATTAACACATTAGAACGGTAATGAAAAAGGTAATAATTTTAAGTTTGATTTTATCTATTCTTTCCCCAGTATTGAATGCAACCACAGTTGGAGAAGGAAGTTATAGAGACGGAGGAGCATCCCCTTCACCACCTGACCCAATATACACCATCATTGAAAAACCCATTCCAACCAATGACTGGTGGACATCTGTTATAGTTAGTACTCAACCATATCCTTTATGCGCATACCCTTTGTTCTATGCAGTCTCTTATGGAGGAAATCATTACAATTATTCTGGTGACTATGGTTTAGAGGTATTTTATCCAGGACAAGGAGATTTCCCTTACAACTACTATAATGGAGAGACAAGTGATAAGGCAGTAGGAATAAACTACAAAGATAGATTTAAAGATTTCTGTTTAACAACCGGAGGGATGGGACATTCAGACTTTTTCTGTAAAGTTACCGGATTTACAGATTGGTCAGTTGATATTCGGTTTTATAAGGATTTATCAACTTATTTTACTGTAACTTTAGGCCATGGATTTCCATTTGGGTATACTGTATTTGAGAAGTGCAATCCTGTATTAAAGTTCATAGATGGAAGTTTTTCTATTTATCATACTTCAACTACAGATTCTGTTGGAATAAAAATAAAAAACAATGAAAAAAATAAGTACTATGGATTTTTTGCTCCGCCTGGTTCAACATGGAGGATATATAAAAGCTCAATTACAGTAGATTTAGGCAGTTCTGAAAATTATTTTTCATTTGCAGTACTTCCAGATTCTTCTACCCAAACATTTAATTATTTTTATAAACATGCATATGCATTTATTAGTAACACAAAGGTATCATGGAGTTTTGATGAAGCCAAAAGTAAACTCACCACAACATATCAAATTACAACAGATTTAGAGAGAGACGATAACAGTTTTTCTAATACGTCTTTAATCTGTCTTTATCCTCATCATTATAAACACTCATCTAATAGCTTAACT
>CAYYAU010000011.1:0-12868 GCA_964469765.1 uncultured Clostridia bacterium
GAAATCAAAAGAATATCGCAGATAAGAGCTTTTTTAATAGCATTTAATATTTGTCCTTTTGTATCCTTTACTCTTTCTACAACAAATGGTTCTGAATTACTTGCAGTAATAAGAGCAAAAAGAGTATATGTATTAGCATCCCTTATTTTTCCAATGGTTATTTTCCTATCCACACTTACTATTTCACTACCAGTAATAAGAATAGCTACTTTTGGTTTCTTATATACTCTTATAAATCTCCTTCCTAAAGATGCAAGCATACCCATTTCAGAACAACCAATAATTCTACCAACAGAAAAAACCCTTTTCCCTTTTTTAATATCCTCTCCTTTCAATCTTATATTTCTTTTTAATATAGGCTTTTTTGTTATAGTAACATAATCTCCTATCTTTACCCATTTTCTTTCTTTATCAATATGCTCAATGGGAATAACGGTATTAGCTCCTTTAGGAATAGCAGCTCCTGTCATAATGGCAAATGCATGGTTCCTTTTGAGTTTAGCTTTTTTATCCTTGGGAAACAAAAACCCTTGTAGAATTAGTTTTTTGGGTACAGTGTTAATATCATTTAAGTTAACAGCATACCCATCCATTGCTGAATTATTACATAAAGGAATATCTTCATATGCATATATCTGTTCTGCTAAAACCCTATTAAAGGCACCAAACAGTTCTATTCTTTCGGTGCTTTGTAAGGGAATATTCTTAAGCACCCTTCTTTTCGCTTCATTAAAAGAAATCATTTTATCTTCTTGCCTTTTTTAAAGCTTCCATTATTGCGTTAAGGAAACCTTTACTGCTTACAGTAGCTGAGGATACAACATCAATGCTTATACTCTGTTTTGAAAGAATCTTCTCAGGAAGTATATCTATAACCTTCTTCCAGTAAGATTGCATTTCATTCTGTTTTATTATAGTGATTTTCTTAATTCTCTTATTTTTAACCTCCACTTCTACTGCAATAGGGCCGTTAAACCCATTAGCTGTTCCAAAATATTTTCCATCCTGAAGATTATCTAAAAATTTCTCTTTTTCTTTATAATCAATATATTTCTTTAAAATAGAAAAGGCTTTTTTTATTCCATTAACAACTGCTCTTGACGAAATAGTTGCTCCTGTAATTGCATTAATCTTCCCATTAGAGGAATCCTTTTTAAGAATAATATCTTGCTCTTTTAATCCTTCAAATTGAGTCAAAAACCATTCTTCAGTTATCCTTGAACCTAAACCAGGTGTTTCCTGCTGATTAGTAATACTAACCTCTTTAATTTGGTTTGATGGAGTTATTCCTATCATAATATCAATCTTACTTGCATATCCAGAAGCATCTATAGGAAAAACATAACCGCATATCTTTCCATTTTTATTGTATCCTATAAAAAACCTCTTTTCTTCAAATGTTACCTCATTAAACTTAATTGCTTCTGGAAGAACCCTTTTTCTTTCTTCAATCTTCTTTTCTTTGATATGCTTTTTAATTAAAGGGTTAGTTTTTTTATAAGTTACACTTAATAACCAACCACTTAATACTGTAAATATCATCAATATTAATGAATTCTTAAACACTGTTTTCACTGATTGCTCCAAATGGTTTTGGTTTTATATAGTAATCAATCAATGGAGTAAACATATTCATAATAAGAATTGAATAACAGACACCTTCAGGGAATCCACCGGTTGTTCTAATTAAAAATGTTAAGGTTCCTGCTCCCATACCAAAGATTATCTTTCCTTTATTAGTAATAGGAGAAGTAACCATATCAGTAGCCATAAAGAATGCGCCTAATATTAATCCACCTGCCATTATTTGAAATAATGGGTCTTTCCCAAATAATAACGAAAGTAGAAACACCATGCCTATAAATGAGACGGGTGTATGAAAAGATATTCTTTTCTTAATTAAAAGATAGACTGCTCCAATCATTAATGCTAAAACAGAGGTCTCTCCTAATGAGCCTGCTCTGTTTCCCAAAAATAGTGATAAGTACGAAGGTAAAGAAACATTAAGATTAAGTTTAGCTATTGCCAAGGGTGTTGCAGTAGTTACACCTTCAAATGGTTTTACCCATGTTGTCATATAAACAGGCCAAGAAGCAAGAAGAATCGCTCTACCAACTAATGCTGGATTAAAAATGTTATATCCCAAACCCCCAAAAACAAGTTTTCCGATAAGAATTGATAGAACCGCACCTATTGCTACAATCCATATTGGTAAATCTGGAGGTAAAACAAATGCAAATATGATTCCAGTAACAACAGCACTTAAGTCCTTGATTGAATTTTCTCTCTTCAACATTTTATTCCAGAAGTGTTCTGTCAAAACACAGAAAACAACACTTGTAGATACCATTAAAATGGCTTTTTCTCCAAATAATATAAAAGAGGCTAATATAACAGGAAATAAAGATATCACCACATCCAGCATAATACCCTGGATACTTTCTTCACTATGAATATGAGGGGAAACAGATACGGTTAATTTATCCATATTTCTCTTTGGCAATTTTGATATATTGTACTAAAGGAATATTTGCAGGACATATATAAGCACATGCTCCACACTCTATACAATCTAAAGGGTGATACTCTTTTATCTTCTGCCAATCACCTACTTTTACATATTGAGCAATTGTTGTGGGAAAAAGGTTTATTGGACAAACCTCTATACACTTTCCACATCGTATACAAGTATTTTCTTTTTCCTCTTTTTTATCAGAAAATAACAATATTCCTGAGGAAGACTTTATCACAGGAACATCTAAACTGTGTTGGGCAAGTCCCATCATCGGTCCACCTATAATTACCTTTTTTATTGGAGTTTTTACCTTTACAAATTGAATAATATAAGAAAGTGGAGTCCCTATTTTTATCCAAAAATTTTGGGGATTCTCCACAGCATTCCCTGTAATCGTTACAACCCTTTCAAAAAGAGGTTTACCTTTAAAAATTATCTCATATATAGCAAAACTTGTTGCAACATTATTAACAACAACACCTACATCCAACGGTAACTTTCCAGAAGGAACAACTCTTTTTAGTAAAGCGTATATCAACTGTTTTTCAGCGCCTTGTGGATACTTTCTTTTTAGAAGTTTTAACTCTATGTTTGGAATCTTTTTCAATTCTTCTGTTAAAGAAGCTATTGCTTTAGGTTTATCCTCTTCTATAGCAATAATGCCTCTATCTGCTTCTAAAATATACATAATCACTTGAAGTCCATTTATAATCTCCAGTGAAAACTGCTCCATTAGCATCTCATCACAAGTCAAATAAGGTTCACATTCACACCCATTCAATATAACGGTATCAATTAAAAAATCTGTTTTAGGTGTTAGTTTTACATGGGTTGGAAACGAGGCTCCCCCTAATCCCACAATGCCAGCTGTCTGTAGAACATTCCTTAACTCCTTCGGAGGTAACCTAAAATACTCTTTATATCTACTTCTAAAACTAATATGTTCATCCTTACCATCTGATTCAATTACAATGGATTGTATATTCTTTCCATTTGGGTGAGGATGTAAGGCTATTTCCTTTACTTTTCCTGAAATAGAAGAATGAACACCCACAGACATAAATCCATTAGGTTCAGCAATAATCTCTCCAGCCTTGACCATATCACCAACCTGAACTATTGGGTTTGCAGGATTTCCTATATGTTGTTGAATAGGTATTACTACATATTTTGGAGAAGGAAGGGTTCCAATATGCTTAGTTATTGAAATTAATTTGTTTTCAGGAGGATATACCCCACCTTTAAAACTAAATAATTTAGTCATTGTTCCAACTCTTCTCTAATGGGATATAATCTTTTATATGCTTTAATAAAGGCATCAGCACATTGAGGGTCAAATTGAATAGATTTTTTATTTTTGATTTCCATAAGTGCAAACTCTTGAGAAATTCCTTCTCTATAAGGTCTTTCTGAAGTCATCGCATCAAATGCATCAGCAACATTTAGTATTCTTGAAACTAAAGGAATATCTTCTCCTTTTAATCCATCAGGATAACCTGTCCCATCATAATGTTCATGATGATGCCGGATATTATCTGTAATCTTTGAGAATTGTTTTATTGGCTGAAGTATCTCTGCTCCTAAAACAGGATGTCTTTTTATATAAAACCATTCTTCTTCTGAGAGTTTAGTTGTTTTCCTCAAGATATCAACAGGCACACCAATTTTACCAATATCATGTAGAAGTCCAGAAAGCTGAACCTCTTTCTTAACATCTTCACTTAAACCCATCTCTTCCGCAATCATTAATGCATACCGCGTTACTCTTTCAGAATGGCCACGAGTATAAGGGTCCTTTGCATCAATTGCAGCAGATAAAGATTTTACAGTAGAAATAAAGAGTTCATCTAAATCTTTATATAGCCTTGTCTTTTCAATAGCAATGGCTGCCTGGTTTGCAAGGGATTTAAATAAACTTAAATCTCTATTTGTAAAAACCTGGCCATTTAATTTGTTTATTACCTCCATAACTCCAATAATCTTTTCTTTAAATCTTAATGGAACACATATTAAGGTTCGGGTTCTTTGTGATAATGTATCATCAACCTTTTTTGAGAATCTTCTATCTTCAGTTGTATCCTCAATCAAAACCTCCTTACCCTCTTGTGCAACCCATCCTGCTATTCCTTCGCCAAGATTTAAGGAAATTCTCTTTAACTGCTCCTTCTTTGCTCCACTTGCTGCAACAAACTTAAGTTTCTGCTCTTGTGGATCAATCAGCAAAATAGAGCATCCTTGAGCCTCCATAATCTTTTCACCAAGTTCCATAACCTTATCTAAAAGAGCATCAAAATCCCATGTATAAGCAATAATTTCATTAGCTTCAATTATATTAGTTAAGGTCTGTATCTCTTTTTTTATTTTACTGCTTTTTAACAAATTGGATACAATCTCTGAAAGAACATCCTTCCAAAGTAAAAGTGTATGTTTCTGTTCTATTAATGAAGTTTTTTGCTTAACACTTTTATTAAACACCCCACCCATTCCTAATAAATCATCATCCTTTCTTAATGAAAAAATCAGTCCATTAATAATACTCTTTTTAATTCGGGTAGAAAGTTGTTTTGAAATATTTGGGAAATGTTTCAAATCTAAAACTGCCTGTTTCTCTTTGGAAACCATATCAATTTCTTTCTCATCAATATCAACAGGCACTGTAATCACTGGATTATTTTTCTCCTTCATAAATAGACTATATCCTTTTCCTTCTCTATGGATAAAGAAAAATCCTCCCGAATACTTTACCTGTTGACTAATTTCTTCAATTGCCTTTTCTAATACAAGGATTAAAGATTCTAAAGGAATCAAAGAAAAATCAAGCTGAGACTTAATAATCCTACCTTCCTTAATCTCTTTCTCAACAGGCTTTAGGATTATAGAAATCCCAACAAAAAAAAGGAGAAATAAACATATAACTCCAATTATCAGATAAATTTTGATTTTGTTTATTAGGGATTCTTCAAATATATATGGTTTGATTTCCCTTTTTATTAAAAGCGACCATTTAAAAAGAGGAAAACCATAATAAACAATATTTTTATTTATAATTTTTCCTTTATCAGGTCTTACCATTATTCTTTCAATTATACTTTTATCCACACTTGTGCCAACTCTATAGAAATCTGGATGAACAATTACATTACCTTTTTTATCAATAATAAAGATTTCCCTTCCAGAAGATACTTTAGAAAGTAGTTGAGAAAGATTCTTTAAATTTAAGCCACCTATCACAATACCATATACTTTTTCTCCTTTTATAGGGCTACCTATTTCTATTGTATAGTGATGTTTAGAAATTGGGGAAGGAAAAACATCTGAAAGAAAAGGGACACCATTATGCAAGGATTTTTCAAACAACGCCTCTTGAAAACTTGATATAGAATAAACTATCTCTGAAGGATAAAATGCTTTCAAATTCTTTTTGTCATCCATAATTACAAGGTAACTAAAGATTTTATATCGCTTATAAATATTTTCTATATAATTATTCAAACCAGAATTATCATTTTTCTTAATTCCTTTTATCACTTCTTGTTTAAAAGAGGTATCAATAATCACCTTTTGAGCAAATGTCACCTGCTGTTCAATAATTTTGACAATATTTCTCTCAAAATTTTTATTAAAAGAGCGATATGATAAAGCAATATCCCTAAATACATTTTTTAGAAATTGATAATTAATAATAGTAATAATACTTACCACTATAATAGAAAAGAGAATTAATTTTATTTTTAAACCTTTCATAATTTTACTCCTAAATAGTAAAGAAATATTTGACTAACTAAAAAACTAAAAGTAATATTAAATACAAAGTTAAACAAATATCCTTTCTGTTTTCTCTGTCCAAAGTAAAATACTGCTGACACTAAAATAAAAACTATATAAAAGAATCCTCCTAATAAAAAAAATGTAAAATAAATAACCCTTTCAAAGATTTCTTTCCACTTTTCCTGTTCATTAGGAAGATAAATCTCTTTAGTAGCATAAATTTCCTTTTTAATATAAGCAAGCAGTATTACTCCAGTAAAAGATATAAAGGTGTATCCAATAAGAATAAGTAAAAAATTCTTAAAGGAAGCAGTCTCCATTAAATAAAAAAAATGCTTTCCAAAAGGTGTTAATGAAACTCCTATAATTATTACAGCTATATGACAAAACTGGTCTAAAAGAAAAATCCATAGATTATCCCTATGGTACTTTTCAATGTAAACCGCTTTTAACCAATCTTGGAATCCATGAATTAACCATAATACAAAAAACAAAATCAAAAAAGAAAAATAGACCCTGTAAGGAAAAAGTAGAATAAAACTTAAAGTAATAAAGACACCACTATGAAAAAAAGACCCCCATATACTTTTATACTTCCATTCATAAATTCCTGTTGTTTGCAGCGGAAAATCGGCAAGAAGATGTGCTAAAATAAATAGATATAATACTGTCATTATTTCCAACCCTCAATAGAATAAATAGAGATAGGTTCTTTTTTCCCTTTAATATCCACCCTGCCTAAATATTCTGATTTAACCAATGGGGAAATTTTATTATACACCTTTTCTGGTATAACAATTTTATCATCTTGGGCTATTTCCTGAAGCCTTGATGCTAAATTTACATCATCACCTATCACAGTATAATCAACTCTCAAATATGAACCTATATTACCAACAATAACTTCACCTGAATTAATGCCAATACCAATACCAACTGAAGGTAAACCTTGCATTTTTAATTTCTCTTTAAAAATATGAAATTTTTCCTTTACCTCTAATGCAGTCGAAATTGCATTTAATAGATGATGTTGTTGAGTCAATGGCGCTCCATAAACTGCCATTACCGCATCACCTATAAACTTATCTAATGTTCCATTATATTTCAAAACAATGTCTGTAAAGAAGGAAAAAAACTCATTTAAAAGTAAAACCACCTTTTCAGGAGAAATCTGCTCAGATAAAGAAGTAAACCCTCTTATATCAGCAAAAAGCACAGTCACCTCTTTTCTACTTCCTCCTAACTGAACCTTATCCTTATTTTTCAATATTTCATCAACAACTTGAGAGGCGACATATCTTTTAAAAAGATTCTTTATCCTTGTTTTTTCTCTTTCTTCCTTTATATACTGATATACAGAAAGGCCAATATAATTAAAAAATATACTACTTAATGGAGCTGTAAAGTTCAAAACAATCCCTCCCTTAACAAAAAGATAAAATCCAACTATTATGAAGGTAACTATTATAAAAAAAACATATAGAAAACTTTTTTTAGGAGAAAAGAATAATAAAACTGCTGAAACACAGATTCCAATGAAAACCAGTAAAGTTATCGTTAACTTATTGGAAGCCAAATAAAGAAATCTATTATTAATGATATTATCCGTCACCGTTGCTAAAACATTAACCATGGGGGTAACTGTTGAGATAGGGGTTGCCCTAAGGTCAACTGTACCTGTAGCAGCAAGCCCTATAAATAATATGGTATTTCTTAAAAAACCAAACTCTTTAGCGGTTATTATTCTAAGAAAAGAATACTTCGGGAAAAAAGACTTCCCATAATAGTTTATTAATATTTCACCCTTTTTATTTATAGGTATGAGAATATCACCTTTTAAAGAACCTTTTAATAATATAGAATTTTTCTTTATTACTATGTCATCTAAATTGACATTTAAGTATTTAGCAGCAATAACAAGTGGTAGGCTAAAGTATAGCCTCTTTTTATATTGAATAAATAAAGGGAACCGTCTGGTAACACCATCAATATCTGGATTAGCATTGACAAATCCAGTCCCACTTACAGATTCCTTCAAAGGCGAAAATGGAATAACTCTTTCTTTCGCGGTATAAATTTTATTTCTTTTATTCTTATATAAAATAAAATACTCAGGCAAGAAAATATTTCCTGAATTTTTTACTGCTTTAGTAAACAATAAATCATCTTCTGGGAAATGCTTATCTCTTTCGATAAATAGGATATCAAACACTATAGAAGAGATTTTTTGATTCTTCAATAAATCTAAAAAGTATGCATGATTTCTTCTTCTCCATGGCCATCTTCCCATTACTTCAATGCATTTATCAGTGATGTAGATAAGTCGAACTGGGGAATCATTTATCTTTAAGTTTCTAAAATTAACCCTTAAATCAAAAAGTTTTAGTTCTATATACCTCCCAAATCGCGAAAAAGTAAATGCAATTGCTGAAACTATACAAAAAAATACAATTATAATTTCTATTAATGAAATTTTTCTCACTATTTCCGTTTTTTCTGGGACAATCAATCCTATGCTGAAAAATATATATTTCCTGAACCAATTATTCTTTCGATTTCTTTAATAAATGTGTCAGTTGGATTAATTCTTCTTGAAGAAGTAATTTCAATCTCCTCATTATGTTTTGTATTCAGTTTGAAATTGACTTCACAAATACCGGGATATCTCTTAAAAATTGAATCAATCTCTTTAAGGGTAGATTCATCAAGTCCTGTGGCAAATAGCTTTAACACCATTCTTTTAGCAAGTCGCTGTCTCGCTTGAGAAAACGGAATGAGTTCACTTACAACAATTTTCTTTTTTTCATTTTCAAAACTTATAGCTCCTTTTACAATTACAATGCTATCCTCTTCTAAATTATCTGATATATCCTCTTTTTCATATGTGCTTGGAAATACAACTGCCTCTATATGGGCAGTTAAATCCTCCAGTCTAAAAATAGCCATCCACTGGCCTTTTCTTGTTCTTTTTTTCTTAAGATGTGTGATAATACCCCAAGTAAAAACCTGAATCTTATTAAACGATATCATTTCATTACGGAGTAAATCTTCAATGTTTACTACACCGTAAAGCTTCATCTCTTCAACAAAAGGTTTAAGAGGATGACCACTTAAATAAAATCCCAAAACCTCCTTCTCCAAAGAGAGAATCCTATCTCTTGACCAAGGCACAACATTACCTAACCTCTCATCTTTTAACGTATCTTTGAGGTCTATTAATGAAATTTGACCTTTTAAAAAGTCCTTTTGAAGATGCGAAGCGTTTTCTAAAAAATAATCAAGTTTTTCAAATAATAATCTTCTATTAGGCTCTAAACAATCAAATGCTCCAGATTTGATTAAACTCTCTATCATTCTTCTATTCACATAACGGGGATCTATTCTGGCACAAAAATCTGTAAAAGACTTAAATGGACCTTGTGTTTCCCTATTACTTATAATTATCTCTACTCCTTTTTCTCCAGCATTCTTTATAGCAAGAAGACTAAACCTAATCTTATTTTCACCTTCAATTCTAAACTCAACGAAACTTTCATTAACCGATGGTGGAAGAATCTCTATTCCCATTCTTTTGCATTCTTCAATATATATTTTTATTTTTTCTGTATTACCAATTTCACTTGTAAGAAGTGCACTCATATACTCCATTGGGAAATTAGCTTTAAGGTATGCTGTCCAATAAGCTAAAAATGCATACGCAGTGGCATGCGACTTATTAAATCCATATCCTCCAAATTTAACTATCTGGTCAAAGATTTTATTAGCCTTTACTTTAGGAATATTCTTAACTCTGGCGCCATTTAAAAACTTATCTCTCAAACTCTCAATCTCTTCAGGGATTTTCTTCCCCATGGCTTTCCTTAAAATATCAGCTTCTTCTGGAGTAAAACCAGCAATACTTACTGCAATTTTCATAACATCTTCTTGATAAAGAATTACACCGTATGTCTCTTTTAGAAAAGGCTCCAAAAGCGGATGTTCATAAACAATCTTCCGTTCTTTATGTTTTCTTTTAATAAACTCATCCACCATTCCGCTTCCAATAGGTCCTGGTCTATACAGAGCCACAAGTGCAATAATATCTGAAAACTCGGTAGGTTTAAGCTTCCTTAACAGGTCTCTCATCCCTATACTTTCAAGTTGAAATATACCATTAGAATAGCCAGACGTTAACAAATCAAATGTTTTTTTGTCATCTAAAGGAATATGGTTAGTTTCAATACTAATATGTTGAAGTTGCTTAATTTTATATAAAGTTTGATCAATTACAGTTAATGTCTTTAATCCCAAAAAGTCAATCTTCAATAGACCCAATCTCACCAACGATTCACCTTCGTACTGGGTTATTACAACACCCTTACTACTCTTAGCAAAAGGGGTATAGTCCGTCATACTTGAGGGGGTAATCACTATTCCAGCTGCATGAACCCCGATATGCCTTTTCATACCTTCTAAAGATTTTGCAATATCAAATAGTTGTTTAATCAAAGGTTCTGTTGTATACCGTTTTTTTAGTTCAGGAACTATCTTCAAACTATTATAAATTGTCTCCCCAAAAGGTATTAACTTTGCTAATCTGTTTACTTCAACTAATGGAATATTTAAAACTCTTCCTACATCATGAATAACAGCTCTGGCAAGCATACTTCCAAACGTTATAATCTGCGCCACGTTACTTTGTCCATATTTATTCTTCACATATTCAATAATCTTATCTCTTCCTGTATCAGCAAAATCAATATCTAAATCTGGCATACTTTTTCTTCCAGGATTTAAGAATCTTTCAAAAAGTAATCCATACTTAAGTGGATCTATCTGTGTAATCCCTAATAGATAAGCTATAATACTTCCAGCTCCTGACCCTCTACCGGGCCCAACCGGAATTTTATTCTTTCTTGCATATTCGACAAAATCCCATACAATAAGAAAATATCCAGCAAATCCCATATTCTCAACTATTGCTAATTCATATTCAAGTCTATCTTTTATTTCCTTTGTAAATTTTGGATATCTATGTTTAAGTCCCTCCTCGCACAAATGCCTCAGATAACTACTTAAACTATATCCTTCTGGAACTTTATATTCTGGTAATTTTATTGATTGAAAATCTAACTCTAAATTACATTTTTCATAAACCCTTAATGTATTCTGTATTGCTTCTGGGATATCCTTAAATATCTTATGCATCTCTTCAGGTGACCTTAAATAAAACTGATCCGTAGAAAACCTCATTCTATTTGGGTCATCTAATGTTTTTCCTGTCCCTATACATAACAAAATCTCGTGAAGATACGCATCCTCTTTATTTATATAATGCACATCATTTGTAGCAACTAAAGGAATATCTAATTCCTTACTAAATTCAAACAATTTTGAATTAATTATTCTTTGTTCATTAATTCCATTATCCATCATCTCTAAATAAAAATTATCCTTACCAAACATATCTCTAAAATTAGAAGCAATCCTTTTTGCAGATTCAAAATCCTGTTTCAAAATATTTCTGGCTATCTCTGACTTCATACATCCACTTAAAGCAATTATCCCTTCTGTATGAGACGAAAGCACCTGTTTATCAATTCTCGGTCTATAATAAAAACCTTCCAAATATCCAATACTTACTAATTTCATTAAATTCTTATAGCCAGTTTCATTCTTAGCAATTAGAATAAGATGGTTAGAAGCCTGATTTATACTTTCGTTTTCTCTTTCTTTTCTACTTCGTGGAGCAATATACATCTCACATCCAATAATGGGCTTTACTCCCGCTTCTAAACAGGTTCTATAAAACTCTATGGTTCCAAACATATTTCCATGGTCAGTGATAGCAACAGCAGGCATTTTATATTCCAAAACCTTCCTAATAAGGGACCCAAAATCTCCCTCATTATCTCTAATTCTGCAAGCCCCATCAAGCAAACTATACTCAGTATGAAGATGAAGATGAACAAATCTATGCATCTTGTTTATCCTTTCAATAACTCTTTAAGAAATCTTATCTCTAAATTTATCATCTTTAGAGTATGTATATTAATTACTTTTAGTTTTGTTGAAAATTCCTCATTTGATTTAAGGTGTTTTTTTAGCCACTGTTTTATTTTCTTTAATCCATTTATTCTGGATACCAATATTCTCTCTAAAGTATTCTTTTCCAAATACTTTATAAAGTATAAAGAAAGGTCTATATTAAAGAAAGGGTTTTTAAGAAGCAGACTATTTCTAATTAAAAGTTTTTTAAACTCTTTTTTCCCTTCAGGGGTGATTTTGTATAGATATTTTGAAGGCCTTCTTTTTTGAATTTTTACTTCCTTTTTTAGAAATCCTTGTTTTTTTAATTTCTCCAAAGGATAGTAAATTGAATCAAAATTTATACCAGTAAAAGGAGTTATAATTTCTTTTAGGATATTCTTTATTTCATATCCGTGTCTTTGTTTCTCAAACAGAAGACCCAATAAAACTAAATTCTGAACAAGCTTTTCATCCTTCATAAACTTCTTTACCTTTCTTTCTACACTATATTACATAATTAAGTAAAAAAGTCAATAAAAATGATATATAAACAGGGGAAAGAATACAGTTTGTTCA
>CAYYAU010000012.1:0-12849 GCA_964469765.1 uncultured Clostridia bacterium
AAATTAAGAATTATGCCGAAAATTGAAGGAATTTAAGTTTTACAAAAACAACAAGCTATTATGCTAGTAAAGAAGTAGCTAAATATGCAAGAGCCTTATCTATTTATAGTGTAACGAACAATGAGAATAAAAACTATATTCTAACACAACTTAAAGATGCTCTTATTGATTGGTTCACTTATACAGAGAGAGAGTCAAATAAATATTTCTGTTATTTTGATAATTGGGGAGGACTTGTCCCTTACTCCCCGGAGTTTGGTGCAGATGAGTTTAATGACCATCATTATCATTTTGGATACTTTGTATATGCAGCATCCATTGTAGGGTTATTTGATGAGAGTTTCATTAAGGATTATGGAGGGATGGTTGAAATGTTAATAAGGGATTTTGCTTCTTGCTATAGAGATGATTCCTTATTTCCTTTCTTAAGGAATTATGATATCTATGAATGCCATAGTTGGAGTGATGGTTTAGCAGACAGTTGGGATGGAAATAACCAGGAGTCCACATCAGAAGCAATTAATGCCTGGGCAGGAATATTCCTATGGGGCATTGCAACAGGTAACAACACTTACAGAGATTTAGGGATTTTTGGATACTTAAACGAGGTTTATTCAACATTTGAATACTGGTTTGATAGAGATGAGGATATTTTTAATTCATCTTATAAAGAAAACTACAATATGGCGAGTCGTGTTTTTGGCTCAAAGTATGACCATGTAGTGTGGTGGAACGAGACGAATCCTCAACCTGAAGAGATTCATGGAATTCAGTATATCCCTATAACTCCTGCTTCATTATACCTTGCTTATGATATTGAGTATGCTCAAAAAGACTACGATACAATAGTAAGTGAAAATGGAGGAGTTGAAGATAACTGGATTGAAGTAATATGGAAGTTTCAATCATTATTTGCTCCAGAAACAGTTATAAATAAATATGACGACACTATTTCTTTAAATGAGAGAAATACATTGGCAGAAGTATACTATTTTATTTATTCTATGAAATCCTTAGGTAATATTGAGACATCAATATATGCGGATATACCAAGTTTTAATGTCTTTAAGAAAAACAACCTCGTAACCTATGCTGCGTATAATCCTTATAAGGAAACAAAGAAGGTAAACTTTTATCGGTTTTCTGACAATGAGTATTTAGGTTACCTTCTTATTCCACCTAACACACTCTTTGCAAGTAAAACATTATTGCAAGGAGAAATAAATGAAGTTTCTCCTAATGTTATAGTGTTTCCAAATCCTTGTTATCTTAATAAAGGAGAAAAGGTAAATTTCCTTTATATTCCTTCTGATTCAAAACTAAAAATCTATACTATATCGGGTGAACTTGTGTTTAAACAAGAAAACATCAATTCAGGACAGTTCGTATGGAATGGAAGAAATTTAAGTTCTAATGAAGTTGCTGCTGGGATATACATTTATTACTTAAAAGGAATGGATTACAAAAAAACAGGAAAGATATCCATCCTAAAATAGGTAATGTAAAATCTTTGACAATACTAATAGGCAAAAAAGACTTGACAAAACAGTAAAAATAGAGTATATTGATAATGAAAACCATTATCAATTTTTTGTTCAATAGAGCAGTTAAGTTAATTATAAACAGATGAGTATAAAAGAGAGTTTCTTAAAGGTAAAAAGAGAAATCCCTCACCACGTAAAGATAGTATTGGCTGCTAAGATGAGAATGCCCGAGGAAGTAAAGCAGGCAATCTCTGCAGGAGCAGAAATTATTGGTGAAAATTATGTTCAAGAAGCAGAGAAGATGAAACATGTATTAGAAGAAAAAGCAAAAATAGTTAAATGGCATATGATAGGTGCTTTACAAAAAAATAAAATTAACAAAGCCTTAAGAATATTTGATTGTATCCAGACGGTTGATTCAGTTGAGCTTGCAGAGGCTTTAAATAAAAGAGCAGAGGTAATAGACAAAAAGATGTCTGTTTTTATAGAGATAAATATCGGTAGTGAGATAACAAAATCTGGTATTCCTCCGGACTATAAGACACTTGAGCGCTTGGTTATCCATATTTCAAGAATGAATCATTTAAAATTAGAGGGTTTAATGACAATGGGACCGCTAACAGGCAGAGCAGAAGGTGTAAGGCCCTTTTTTAGAAAAGCAAAAATGTTTTTTGATAAATTGAAAAGTCTTAATATTGATAATGTAGATTTAAAGTATCTTTCTATGGGTATGTCTAACTCTTACAGAGTAGCAATTGAAGAAGGAGCCAATATGGTAAGGCTTGGAACTGTTATATTCGGAAATAGAACCTATGATTTAAAGACTTAAATGGAGACGGTATTGAAAATTACAATTATCAGTGACAATACTGTTTATAATAAACATCTAAAAAGTGAATGGGGGTTTTCTTGTTTAGTAGAGGTAGAAAATACTTCTAATCCTGAACCAGAACCCTTCAAGAGAACAGGCTTCTTACGGAAAAGAGAAGTTCAGTCTAGAGTAAAGATTCTTTTTGATACAGGAGCAAGTAGCGATGTTTTGTTTTACAATATGGAAAAGATGAATATTAATCCCAAAGATATTGAAGCTGTTTTTATATCTCATGACCATTGGGACCATACTGGTGGATTGAATGACTTTTTGGAGATTAATAATAAGGTGAAATTATATGTGCCTCAATCTTTTTCTTCACAAATAGGGATAAGTAATGTTATTAGAGTAAAAGAATCTATAGAAATTTATAAAAATATTTTTTCAACAGGAGAACTTTTAGGTATAGAACAGTCTATGGTGGTAAAATTAAACAGAGGTTTGGTTATAATTGTAGGATGTTCTCATCCAGGTGTAGGGAACATCTTGAAAGCCAGCTCAAAATTTGGTAGAGTTTCTACTTTAATTGGAGGATTTCATGGGTTTAATGAGTTTGAGGTGATTAAAGATTTGGATTTAGTCTGTGCTACTCATTGCACCCAGCATAAAGAAAAAATAAAAAGGTTATACCCTGAAAAGTTTGTTGACGGAGGCACAGGAAGAATAATAGATGTTGGGTAGGAAGTTTAAGATAGATGTGATATTAAATTGTAAAGGATAATGGTTATGCCTGGAGGAAATGGAACAGGGCCACCCTGGTGGTATAAACGGTTTAGAGGTTGTGGATACAGAATTACTATACCTAGAGAGGCAATTTTAAATGTGTTAAGTAAAACTTCAAAACATCTAAGTGCAGAAGAAATATATCTTGCGGTTCACAAAATTTATCCTTCGGTAGGACTTACTACTATTTATAGAACGTTAGAGATACTTGTCCATATGGGGTTGGTATTTAAATTTGATTTTGGAGATGGTAGAGCGCGATATGAATTAAAGGAAGGGCCTAAAGGGGTTAGACATCATCATCATTTAATATGTACAAACTGTGGAAGAGTAATAGATTATACGGATTTTATTGAACAGGAAAAAGAGCTTCTTTCACAGACCGAAAAAGCCCTTTCCAAAAAATATAATTTTAAAATTTTAAATCATCGTATGTATTTCTATGGTTTATGTGATAAATGTAAAGATAAAAAATAGGAATTTATATTTTTTTCAATATAAATAAAAATGGTTTTCAATAGCAAGAGTAAAAGGAGGTGATTAAGATGCCATTTGGAGACAGAACAGGTCCTTTAGGGTTAGGTCCAATGACAGGTAGAGCTGCAGGTTATTGTGCTGGTTATTCTGTACCGGGTTATATGAACCCAATTCCAGGTAGAGGATGGGGTTGGTTTGGCCGTGGTCGAGGTCGTGGCTGGGGCCGTGGTTGGGGTCGCGGATTTGGTAGAGGATGGGTATATCCTTATGCTATGCCTTATTCTCCGAACTTTTATGATTATCCATACGGTCCTGATATAACGCCTCAACAAGAAGTAGATATGCTTAAACAACAGGCTAAAACACTTCAGGAAGAAATTAAGGCAATATACGAAAGAGTTAATGAGTTAGAATCCTTAGAGAAAAAAAAGAAAAAAACAGAGTAATCAGTGTTAAAAGCTACTTCTGGAGTAAGTAAGAAAGAGCTCGCTTGCTTACTCCTTCCATTTTTTAGTATCAATTGAACATCCATATAGTGGAGGTTTTTATGAGAATAGCAATATCCACAGATAAAGATACTGTATCTATGCATTTTGGGAGATGTCCTTCTTTTACTATTATAGATATTAAGGATGGAAAGATTGTTAACAAAAAACTAATAGATAACCCTGGACATCAACCAGGAATTATACCGCAGTTTCTACATCAACATGGTGTTCAATGTATAATTTGTGGTGGTATGGGTAACAGGGCAAAGACTTTTTTTGATGAGTTTGGAATACAGGTGTTAGTGGGAGTCTCTGGAAACATTGAAGATGTAATAAAAAACATTCAAAAAGGAACCTTGAAGGGTGGTGAAAGTTTATGTAACCCCGGTTCAGGGAAAGGGTATGGATTAGATAAAACTGAATGTAATCATTCTAAAGAGAAAAAACACAATATTAGCTGAAAGGTGGTGAAGAATATGAGTAGTGAACCGAAATCCACTGCTGGGGAAAAGATTTGCATAACTTCTCAAGGTGTAAATCTGGATTCTCAAGTTGACCAGAGATTTGGCCGTTGTCAATATTTTCTCATTATAGATACAGCTACACTTAAATTTGAAGTAATTAAGAATCCAAATGTTGAGGCTATGGGTGGCGCCGGCGTTCGCTCTGGCCAGTTTATATCAGAAAGACAGGTAAAAGCAGTGTTAACTGGAAACGTTGGGCCCAATGCTTTTCAGACATTAAAATCAGCAGGAATAAAAGTAATTACTGGAGTCTCTGGAACTGTTTCTGAAGCAATTAAAAAATATAATAAAAGCCGGTTTAAACACACACAAACTCCAAGTGTAAGTTCAAAGTTTGGTATGCCATCCAAAGAAAAATAAAAGGAGGTGATTACAATGCCCGGCGGAAATGGAACAGGCCCTTTTGGTAAAGGCCCCGGAAGAGGAATAGGAGGAGGCGGTAGAGGTAGAATGGGAGGAAATCGGCCAGGTGCAGGACCGGCTGGTATCTGTATTTGTCCTGGTTGTGGTACAAAAGTTTCTCATCAAGTTGGAGTTCCTTGCTATTCGGTAAGTTGCCCTAAATGTGGGATGAAGATGGTCCGAGGATAAAAGCTATGATAATTTCTGTAGCCAGTGGAAAAGGGGGAACAGGAAAAACTACAGTTGCTGTGGGTTTAGCTTTGTCTGGTGAGAATGTGCAGTTTTTAGATTGTGATGTGGAAGAACCAAATGCTCATATATTTATTAAGCCTGTTATTAAACAAAAAGAACCTGTACATATCTATATCCCAGAAATTAACAAAGATAAATGCAATTTTTGTGGTAGATGTCAAGAGATATGTAGTTACAACGCTATCGCTGTTTTGAAAAATGATGTATTAATTTTTAAAGAACTTTGTCATAGTTGCGGTGCTTGTAGTTATCTTTGTCCTCAGAATGCAATAAAAGAAGTTAATAAGGAAATAGGATTTATTGAAATGGGAAGTAATGGTAACTTACATTTTGTAGGAGGAAGATTAAATATTGGAGAAGCTATTTCCACACCAGTTATTAAAGCTGTTAAGAAGTATATAAATTCCAAAAGAACTGTAATAATTGATGTCCCACCGGGAACCTCATGCCCAGTAATTGAATCTGTTAAAGGAAGTGATTATTGTATTTTAGTTACTGAACCTACACCTTTTGGTCTTTATGATCTTACTCTTACAGTTGAGGTATTAAGAAAAATTAATATACCATTTGGTGTAGTTATTAATCGTTCAAATTTGGGATATAAAGATACAATTGACTACTGCAAAAAAGAGAATATTCCTATTCTTATGCGTATTCCATTTAAAAAAGAAATAGCACATTTATATTCAAGAGGTGTTCCATTTGTTAAAAAGAAAAAGGAGTATTTATCCAAATTTAAAATAATGATGAATTTAATACAAAAAAGCATATGTTAAAACAAATTGTTATTATAAGTGGTAAAGGTGGAACAGGAAAGACAACTATTGCCGCTGCATTTGCTGCATTAAGTGAACACAAAGTAATGGTTGATTGCGATGTTGATGCAGCAGATTTACATTTATTATTAAAACCTATTATTAAACATAGAGAGGTTTTTAAGGCTGGCTTTAGTTTTTTTATTGAAAAGAATAAATGTATACAATGTGGGAAATGTAAAGAATTATGTCGTTTTGATGCAATTAGCAAGGATTTTGTTATAGACCCCATATCCTGTGAGGGCTGTTCTTTCTGCAAATGGATTTGTCCCACATCTGCAATTGATACAAAAGAAAGGATAAGGGGAGAATGGTTTTTATCTACTACCCGTTTCGGACCTTTAATACATGCAAAGTTAAATATAGCTGAACAGAACTCCGGGAAACTTGTAACATTAGTGAGAAATAAAGCAAAACAATTAGCAGAACAAAAAGGTTACAGCTGGATAATTATAGATGGCGCTCCAGGAATAGGGTGCCCTGTAATTGCTTCACTTTCTGGAGTAGATTATGCTTTAGTAATTACAGAACCCACTCTTTCTGGATTACATGATGCGGATAGAGTTATTAAGGTTGCTAAGCATTTTAATGTTTATAGTAACGTTGTGATAAATAAGTATGATTTAAATTTAAATATAACCAGAAAAATAGAAAAGTATTGTGAGAAAAATAATATTGAACTTATAGGCAAAGTAAGCTTTGATAAATCTGTAGTGAATGCTATGGTAAAATCCAAAACAATTATAGAGTATCGCAATAGTGTAGCTAAAGAAGAAATTAATAACATCTGGAATAGATTAAAAAAGATGAGTGTTAACTAAAAATATCTTAACAAGGGAGTTCCAATGCAAAAAAGAAATGAAGAAGAAAGAGTTAAACAAGAGAAACGGCTTAAAGAAAACTTATCTAAAATAAAGCATAAACTAATTATAATAAGTGGTAAAGGAGGTGTTGGTAAGACAACAGTTGCTGTAAATTTAGCTTATGGTTTAGCTACAAAAGGGTATAGAATTGGTATTCTAGACATAGACATCCATGGTCCAGATATTGCAAAGATGTTAGGGATTGAGAAAAAAAAGATTATTGGGTCTGAATTTGGTATAGAGCCTGTTAAAGTTTTACCGAATTTAAAAGCAGTAAGTCTTGCTCTATTACTGAAGAATAAAGATCAACCAGTAATATGGAGAGGTCCACTTAAAATGATGACAATAAAACAGTTCCTAAGTGACGTTAATTGGGATAAACTTGATTATTTGATTATAGATTCTCCACCAGGCACAGGTGATGAACCATTAAGTGTTTGCCAACTTATTTCTGATGTAGATGGTGCTATTGTTGTCACCACCCCACAGGATGTTGCAATATTGGATTCAAGAAAAAGTGTCATGTTCGCTAAAGAATTAAATATCTCTGTTATTGGGATTATTGAAAATATGAGTGGTTTTATATGTCCTTATTGTAAAAAAGAAATAGATTTATTCGGAATAGGTGGTGGTGAGAAAGCTTCTCAAGAATTAAATGTTCCATTTTTAGGCAGGGTTAGGTTTGAGCCTGAATTAGTAAAATCGGCTGATTCAGGTAAGCCTTTTATCTATTTCAATAAAGAGAGTTTAACAGCAAAGAATTTAAATGGTATAATAAAAAAGATTGAAGCCCTAATTGAAAATGAAAAACAAAAAGGTGTGTGAGTGGTTTGAGGTGTGTCCTCTTAAGAGGTTTTATGAACAGGGTAGATTAGATAAAAAGTGGGTTGAACATTATTGTTGGAATAATTATAATAACTGCATAAGATATCGTATGGAAAAACAAGGGATATACCATCCTGACAGTATGCTTCCTGATGGAACAATTGACGATGAACTTAAATAAATTAATTATAACTAAAAGATTAGTTTTAATTCCATTAATATTAGTATTTAGTTGTCTCTGTTACGGTAAAATAAACATCATTGTTGTTTATAATAATGTAACTTACAATAAAAATTTGAAAACCAACTGGGGACTTTCAATCTATATATCAGGCCTTACGAAAAATATCCTTTTTGATACAGGCGGTAATGGAAAGATTCTTTTATATAATATAGCGAAACTTAAAATTGATATAAAGGATATTGATGTAATCTTTTTATCTCACATACATTACGACCATGTAGGAGGCCTGTGGTCAATATTAGAAAGAAATAGAAACATTTCTGTATATATGCTAAGTTCCTTCCCTGAAGATTTTAAAACAAAGGTAAGTAAAATAGCAAAAGATGTCATTTATGTAGATAAACCTACCAAAATCTGTACTAAAGTTTATTCTACAGGGCAGTTAGGAAATTTAATAAAAGAACAGTCATTAGTGATTGAGACAAAAAGAGGTCTTGTTATTATTACAGGATGCGCTCATCCTGGGATTGTAAGAATCGTAAAGTTTGTTAAGAATTACTTTAAAAAAGATGTGTATTTAGTATTAGGAGGATTTCACCTTATGGGGTATAATAAAAATCAAGTAAGAGATATCATCAAGGATTTAAAAGAATTTAGAGTTAAGAAAGTAGGGCCATCGCATTGTACTGGAGGAATACCCATAGAGATGTTTAGAAAGGTCTGGAATAAAGACTTTATAAGTTTAGGTTGCGGGGCAGAAATTGAAATCCGATAAGAAAAATAAAACTTTTTTTGAATGTGTATATCACGCCATCAAAAACTTTAAACAATTTGTTCCAGTTCTTTTAGGGATTCTTCTTCTTCTGGGATTATTTAAGCATTATTTATCTAAGGGGTTAATTTCATCTATTTTTACTGGAAACCTTTTCAAGGATACATTTCTTGGTTCAGTTATTGGGAGTATCTCAGCTGGTAGTCCTATTACAAGTTACATAATTGGAGGAGAATTACAAAAACAGGGCATAAGCCTTTTTGCAATAACTGCTTTTATTGTAGCATGGGTTACGGTTGGTATAGTTCAACTTCCTGCTGAAGCCTCTTTTTTAGGAAAAAGGTTTGCAATAATTAGAAACTCTATTAGTTTTGTCTTTTCTATTTTAGTAGCAGCTGTTACAGTTCTAACTTTATTGTTAATTCAATAAACTTAAGAGAATGGATATAAAACAAAAGAAAAACAAGACATATTCAAGAATTTATTTTTTAGGGGTTGTTATATTGTTGTATTTAATTTTATTCTTTATTGATTCTAAAGGCGGATATCAGTCTCTAAAAATAAGTTTAGATTTAGCTATCAAGCTGATTCCTACTTTATTAATAGTTATTCTTCTTATGTCTATTATGAATTATTTTCTAACCTCTCAAAGAATACTAAACTATTTAGGTAAAGATTCTGGTTTACGAAGATGGGTTTTACCAGCAACAGCTGGTATTATTTCTCACGGCTCAATTTTTCTGTGGTATCCACTCCTAAAAGAACTAAAAGATAAAGGTATATCCTTTGGACTTATTGCGGTATTTCTTTATAATAGAGCTATTAAAATACCTTTTCTTCCTTTAATGGTATACTATTTTGGATTTAAATTTGTAATGGTATTGACATTCTGGATGATTATTACCTCTTTTATTATAGGAAAACTTATAGAATTGATGGAGGTTCGGGGATAAGAAATGAATATTTTAACTTCTACTTTAAAACATAGTGTAATGATTACCCTCTTTGTATTTGTAATAATGATGTTTGTTGATTATTTAAATGTGTTAACAAAAGGTAAAATGAGTAGAATGATAAGAGGTGGGTTATTCAGACAATATGTAATGAGTTCTTTTTTAGGAGCAACTCCCGGATGTTTAGGTTCATTTATGAATGTTTCTTTTTATATTCGCGGTCTTATTTCTTTTGGCGCAATTACAGGGGGTATGATTGCAACAAGTGGCGATGAGGCTTTTGTAATGCTTGCAATGTTTCCTAAAAAGGCAATTTTGATATTTGTAATTTTATTTATTTTAGGAGTAATTTTTGCCTATATTGCTGATAGGATTGTATCATTTTTAAAAATAAAACCATGCCAAGAATGTCAACTTTCTGATATTCATCCTCAGGAAGAATGCCATTGTCTTAATTTTAATGAGATAATTAAATACTTAAGGAATATGTCTTTTATGAGGTTTTTACTATTGACTCTTTTTCTAATTGCTTTATATGGTTTTGTCTCAGGTATAATTGGCCCAGCTAATTGGGGTTGGGAAAAAGTTACATTTGTGTGTTTGGTTTCATTAGCTATTTTTATTGTTATTACTGTGCCTGACCATTATTTAGAAGAGCATATATGGAAACATATTGCAAAAAGACATCTATGGAGAGTATTTTTATGGACATTTATGGCTCTTCTCGTTGTAGACATTGGATTAAAGTTTTGGAATCTAACAGCCTTTGTAAAAACACACATGGTTTGGCTCCTACTAATAGCTGGTTTGGTTGGGATAATTCCTGAATCTGGTCCCCATCTAATATTTGTAACAATGTTTGCAAAAGGATTGATTCCTTTCTCAGTAGTTTTAGTAAGCTCTATTGTTCAAGACGGCCATGGGATGTTACCTTTACTTTCCCATACAGTAAAGGATACATTTTTGATAAAGTTATTTAACCTAATTATAGGTTTGACAGTTGGTTTTATTTTGTTTTCTTTAGGATATTAATTTAACATAATTTAAGCTAGGAGGAAAAATGGAGATTGAATTAACGGATGCCAACTTTAAGAAAGAAGTTTTGGAGTCAGAATTACCTTGTTTAGTAGATTTTTGGGCTAAGTGGTGTGGTCCTTGTAGTATAATATCACCAATTGTTGAACAGCTCGCTAAACAATATGAAGGTAAACTAAAGGTATGTAAACTCAATGTTGATGAAGCTCCTGATATTGCATCTAATTACAGTATAATGGGAATTCCTACATTAATAATATTCAAAAATGGTAATCCAATAGATAGAATTGTCGGAGTAACACCTAAAGAAAAGATTGAAAGTAAGATAAATGCAGTCTTAGAAAAAAATTAAAGGAGGTGGAAAGAATGCCTGTATATTCATATATTTGTAAAGAATGTGGAGAAAGGTTTGACTTATTGGTAGGTGTAACTTCAGAAAAAGTAGAGATTAAATGCAAAAAATGCGGCAGTAAAAATATTGAAAGGACATTTGAAACATTTAGTATAGGCGCATCTGGTAAAAAATCCAGTTCATCTGATTCAAATTGTCCAACAGGAACCTGTCCGTTTAGTTAAATAAACAGCGTCATAAACAGAACTTAATGAAAAAACTATAAGGAGAAAATACAATGGTTAATTTTAAACAGATTGATGAAGCAAGAAAACTGTTAGGTTTAGATGAGATAGCAACACTAAAAGAAATAAAGGATGCTTATCGGAGGCTCAGTCTCAAGTACCACCCTGATAGATGCAAGAAATCTAATAAAAAATTTTGTGAACAGGCTTTTAAAAAGATTACTTGGGCAAGAGATATTATATTAAATTACTGTGCAGGTTATAAATACTCTTTTAAAGAAGAAGATGTTGAAATAAATATAATTGATATAGATAAACAGTTGTATGAACATTTTAAAAGATTCTATGAAGACTGGTTGTAATGGGTAGGCTAATGAACTTGTTTGATAGATATTATAAAAGGTATGATGAGTGGTATAATAGAAATAGATTTGCTTATTTATCTGAGGTTGAAGCAATAAAGAAGGCCTTACCAAAGAAAGGAAAAGGTTTAGAGATTGGTGTTGGTACAGGAAGGTTTGCAAGTGTTTTGGGTATTGAATTTGGCATAGATCCATCAAGGAAAGCCATTGAGTTTGCAAAACAAAGGGGAGTAAATACAAGGTTTGGTTATGGAGAAAATTTACCTTTTAAAAATGGTTTCTTTGATTATGTAGCAATTATCATTACAATATGTTTTGTTAAAGACCCTCTAAAGGTATTAAAAGAGGCAAAAAGGGTTTTAAAAAAATATGGCAAACTTATTATTGGTATAATTGATAAGAATAGCTTTTTAGGAAAATATTATATGAATAAAAAGAGTGTCTTCTACAAAGAAGCAAACTTTTTTAGTATTAATGATATCACAAATTTACTTGAAACCACAGGGTTTAGAAATTTTTCTTATTATCAAACAATATTCCATCTACCAGAAAGAGTAACTTCAATTGAAAAACCACAAAAAGGGTTTGGCAAAGGTGGTTTCGTAGTAATCTCATCAAAAAAGCTTCTATAATATTTCTAACCAGATACACAATATTCACAGGAGGAAACAGAATGAAGATTTATTTAGTTCAACATGGCCAAGCGGTATCTAAAGATATTAATCCTGAAAGACCTCTTTCTGAAAAAGGAAAAGAGGATATAGTTAAATTGGCACATTTCTTAAAGAAAAACAACATAGAAGTTTTCCAAATTTTACATAGTGTAAAATTAAGAGCAAAACAAACTGCTCAGATTCTAATGGATGTTTTATCCCCCTCTGTTAAGGTTTTTATGAAGGAAGGCCTTTCTCCAAATGACCCCATTAAAGCTATTGAAAAGGACCTATCAGATTTAGAAGAAGATACTATAATAGTTGGGCATCTTCCTCATCTTAGTAAATTATGTTCAAAGTTACTCATTGGTGTAGAAGATAACAATATTGTTGGTTTTAAACAAGGTTCAATAGTATGTCTTAAGAAGAATGATGAGCTTTGGCAAATTGATTGGTTCATTTCTCCTGATTTATTTTAAATTAGCCTTCAAACTCCAATACAGAATAACAGGAAGATTTAAACACTCCCATTCTATAAAAAGCCATTAAAACACTCCTAAAAATTTAGTTCTATATTATCTCCTTGACAA
>CAYYAU010000013.1:0-12579 GCA_964469765.1 uncultured Clostridia bacterium
TATAATTTCTCCATAGATATGAGCATTTCTTTTTCTTGCATGCTCGTATGTTTCCATTACAACAATACCTGCACCTTCACTCATAACGAATCCATCTCTTAGTTTATCAAACGGACGGGATGCTTTTTTTGGTTCTAAATTTCTCGTTGATAATGCCTTAGCGGCACAAAAACCCGCAACACCTAACGGTGTTATGGCAGCCTCAGCACCCCCAGCTAAAATTATCTCAGCATCACCGTATCTCAACAATCTTAACGCATCTCCAATAGCATGTGCACTTGATGCACAGGCTGAAACTACGGCGTAGTTAGGGCCCTTTAATTTGAGACTGATTGCAACCTCTCCAGAGGCAATATTCGTTATAAGCATCGGAATTAAAAAAGGACTTATTTTATTTGGACCTTTCTCTAAAAGTTTAACATGCTCCTTTTCAATAGTTAAAATTCCACCCACACCAGAACCTATAATACACCCAATTCTAAAAGGATCTTCTTTAGATAGGTCTAACCCACTATCCTCTAATGCCAATTGTGAAGCCGCAATTGCAAAGTGAGAAAACCTGTCTGTTTTTTTTATCTTCTTTTTATCTTTAATAAACTCTTCTGGAGAAAAATCCCGCACCTCTCCAGCAATCTGAGATGTATAATTAGATGCATCAAAGAAGGATATTTTATCAATTCCAGATTTACCATGCTCCAAACTTTCCCAAAACTTTTCTTTACCTATTCCAATAGGTGAAATAATACCTATCCCTGTGACAACAATCCTTTTTCTCATTAACACCTCAAAATTGAAATTTTAATTAAAAACTACTGATTTGCTTGCTCAGCCACTTTTTTATTAATGTACTCTATTGCTTTACCAACGGTATCAAGCTTCTCAGCATCCTCATCAGGAATTTCGATGTTAAACTTCTCTTCAAGAGCCATCACAAGCTCTACTGTGTCTAAGGAATCGGCTCCTAAATCATTAATAAATGAAGCCTCCATCGTCACCTCTTGAGGATCAACTCCTAACTGTTCAACAATAATCTGTTTTACTTGTTCAGTAACCTCCATTGTTCCACCTCCTTATTAATTATCCATAAGAAATCAAAAGTAAAAAATAAAAACTAACATTTTGGATATATTCTAGATATCTATCCTCTATATCTATGATATTTGATTTTTACATTACCATCCCTCCATCTATTCTTATCACCTGACCAGTGATATAATCTGCTGCATCCGAAACCAAAAACAAAACTGCTTTAGCAACATCATCGGGTGTACCAAATCGGTTCATCGGAATCTGTTTTAATAGAGACTGCTTTATATCTTCTGAAAGCACCTCCGTCATCCTTGTCTGAATAAAACCAGGTGCTATGGCATTTACGTTTATATTTCTGCTTGCAAACTCCTTAGCGCAGGTTTTAGTAAAAGCAATCACACCTGCTTTTGAGGCAGCATAGTTTGCTTGGCCAGCATTTCCAATCATACCAACAACTGAAGCAATATTTACTATTCTTCCAGCACGTTGTTTTACCATTGTTCTTATTACTGCTTTTGTGCAATTAAAAACTCCTTTTAAATTGATATTAATAACCTTATCCCAGTCTTCTTGTGACATTCTAATAAGTAAACTGTCCTTTGTAATACCTGCATTGTTGACTAATATATCAATTCTATTAAATTTGTCAAGAGTTTTATTTATCAAATTTTCAGTAGACTCAATTGAAGAAACATCTACTTTGCAAAACAGTGTATTGGATGTAAATTGTTTAATTTCTTCCAGTGTAGATGAACCTATACTTTCATCAATATCCGTAATAACTGTGTTCGCACCTTCTTTGGCAAGTCTTAATGCAATTGCTTTACCTATACCTTGAGCTGAGCCTGTTATAATTGCAACCTTATCTTTTAGAATCATATCATCTCCCTTTTTAGTGTAATAATGAAATTATATCTTCTATACTTTTTTTATCCTCCACGCTTCTACATTGAACCTGTGGAGCAATGCTTCTTATAAGACCTGTTAATACCTTTTTAGGCCCTATCTCAACAAATATCTCAACACTGTTTTCAATCAACATTTCAACAGTTTTTGTCCATAACACCGGATGGTCAATCTGTTCTATTAATTCTGACCTTATCTTTTCTGTACTATCCATAAACGTTGCAGTAGTGTTTCCAACAATCGGGATGGAAGGCTTATTAAATTGACATTTGTTTACAACCTTTCTCCATTCATCCTTAACAACACCCATCAAAGAAGAATGAAATGCACCACTTACCCTTAACGGAATAACCTTTTTGGCACCTTTTTGTTTTGCTATTTGCTCAAATGAACTTAAGCCATCAAAACTTCCAGAAACTATAATCTGTGAGGGTGAATTAAAATTTACTGCTTCGACAACATAGTTTTTTTCTTTTAAATCATTACATATAGAGAAAACATTATCTTCTTTAAGTCCTATAACTGCTAACATCCCTCCAGGATTTAATGTGCAGGCTTTTTTAATAAGGCTAGCTCTTTCCTTTACAAGTAATAAGCCCTGTTTAAACCCAATAACCTCTGAGAACACCAAGGCTGAAAATTCTCCTAAACTGTGTCCTGCTAAAAAATGAGGAAATAACTCTTTCTCTTTTATAACTTCACCAATCGCAACAGAAACTGTAAAAACACATACCTGCGTTAACAAAGTATCTTGTAGTTCTTTCTCATCTCCATTAAATACCTTTTCTTCAAAAGAAAAACCTAAAACATCCTCACTAATAGAGAATATTTCCTTTGCTTTAGGAAAGTTTTCATATACATCCTTTCCCATTCCAATATACTGTGAAGCTTGACCCGGAAAAATAAATGCAATCTTCTTCATTTTCTTTCTTCTGTCTTCTATTATTTAATATCTCTTCAAGTCACCATCTAATAACAGATGCACCCCATGTAAAACCACCACCAAATGCAACAAGTTCAATTATATCACCTGATGAAAGTCTACCAGAACTGACAAGTTCATCAAGCGCAATAGCAATACTTGCTCCAGAGGTGTTACCGACTCTGTCAATGTTTACAAAAACCTTTTCTAATGGTAAATCCAACCGTTTTGCCACAGCCTGTATAATTCTTATGTTAGCTTGATGAGGAATTAAAAATTTAATATCCTCAATAGAAAGCCCTGCTTTTTTTAATGCATCTAAAGCAGCATTTGCCATTGAAGGAACAGCCACTTTAAATGTTTCATTTCCTTTCATCTTTACAAAATGCAGTCTTTCATCCACTGTTTTATGTGAAGCAGGTAAAAGTGAGCCACCTGCTGGAAGATTCAGTAAATTGCCATATTTTCCATCTGCATATAAAGATGAAGAAAGTATTCCTTGCGCAGAACTACTCTTCTGTAGGATAACAGCCCCAGCTCCATCTCCAAACAGCACACAGGTGGAACGGTCTTGCCAATCTGTTATTTTAGAAAGGGTATCGCTAGCAACCAAAAGCACTGTCTTCGCAAAGTCTGTTTGTAAGAACTGCTGAGCAATAACTAATCCATAAATAAACCCTGTACATGCAGCATTTATATCAAATGCTGTGCAATTTTTAGCTCCAAGTTTTTCCTGTAATACACAGGCGGTGGAAGGAAAAATCATATCAGGAGTAATGGTTGCCACAATTATTAAATCAATATCATCTACTAAAACCCCTGCTTTTTCTAATGCGACCCTACTTGCTTTATAAGCCAAATCTGATGTGGCCTCATTATCCTTAGCAATATGTCTTTCTTTTATACCTGTTCTTGAAGTAATCCATTCATCAGAAGTCTCTACCATTCTTTCTAAATCCTTATTAGTAAGGATTCTTTCCGGTAAAAAAGAGCCAGTGCTAATAATCTGAATCAATTTCTTCTCCTTTATTTAATAATATTTCTTTAAGCTTATTTTCTATATGGTGATTTACATTTTGTTCAATAAACCTCACACCCACCTTTATTGCGTTTGAAATTGCTTTTGCATTAGAATGTCCATGACTTATAATACAAGCACCATTTACTCCTAAAAGCGGAGCTCCTCCATACTCTTCATAATTCAAGTTACCTTTAATATTTTTCATAGCTCCTTTAAGAAAAAAGGCAAAAAACTTATTTACAGGATTCTTTAAAATTTCCCTTTTTATCCATTCTTGAGCAACCTCATATATACCCTCAGCGGTTTTTATTAAAACATTGCCTACAAAACCATCACATACAACCACATCTGCAACGCCTTTAGGAATATCTCCACCTTCAATATTACCAATGAAATTGCTACTCTTATCTCTTAAAAGAGAGTAGGTTTCTAAGGTGAGACTATTACCTTTACTTTCTTCTTTCCCTATACTTAAAAGCCCTACTGTAGGGTTGGATATTTTAAATATCTCCTTTGCGTATATCTGTCCCATTACAGCAAATTCTAAAAGATGTCTTGGTTTACAATCTACATTAGCTCCTACATCTAAAAGAAGTGATATCCCTTTGGGGGTTGGAAAAGAAAGAGCAATAGCTGGCCTTGTTACTCCAGAAATTCTACCAAGATGTATCAAAGCAGCTGCCATCACAGCACCAGAATTTCCAGCAGACACAAATGCATCCACTTTTCTCTCATTAACTAACTGACAGCCTCTAATTATAGATGAATCCTTTTTTTGCCTACATGCATAAGAAGGTGATTCATCCATCCCTATAACTTCTGATGTATGATAAATAGAAATTTTATTTTGGTTAAAGGTGTAATTTTGAAGTTCTTTTTCTACAATCTTTTCATTTCCAATTAAAATAAACTCATACGGTAACTGGTTGCTTGCTAATACAGTCCCTTCAATAGGAATAGAAGGGGCATTATCACCGCCCATAGCGTCAATAGCAATTTTCATAAATGTGACCTGATATTGGAGATTTTATTTAGTAGATTTTTTCTTTTCTTCTTCAAAAGTAAGTATTTGTCTTCCTTTATAAAATCCACAATTTGAACACACATGATGGGGAAGAAGAGGCTCTCCACATTGAGGACACTTCCCTATTTGAGGAAATGAAAGTTTCCAATGCGCTCTTCTTTTATCTCTGCGACTTCTTGAATGTCTTCGTTTTGGATTTGCCATTATATATTCCCTTCTGCATTTGCTATATAACAATATTGTGTAAGAAATTTGTTCAATATTATAAGATTAAAAGAGGGTTTGTCAAGAATTTTATTAAATTTGTTCTATTCTTTCATAATATTAGGAGTTATGAAGGAGTAAGTTTTACAGGGTGAAGTTTTCTCTAAACGTCTTAACTTATAACCTAATTTTTTATATTTTTTCTTTTTCCATATAAAAATCTCATTAGGTTTAAAGAAAAAGTTTATCTCTTTCTTAGCAGATACTCTATCACAGGAACTATGAATACAATTATGTCTATTATCTGAAGCAAATTGGTATCTTATCGTTCCTTTACGAGCAATATTTGGATCAGTATTTCCTATTAATCTCCTCATTTTTGAAATTACACCCCTTCCATAAACAACCATTACCACACAGGGGTTGGAACTCATAAACTTAACTAATGGATGATAAAAATCCTTGCCTTTATGTTCTATATAAAACTTTCTTGCCTTTTCTTCTGAGAGATAAACCATCTTACAGGCAACTATCTTAAAGTTATGTTTCTCAATAAAACTAATTAGTTTCCCTATAATTCTCTTTACTATAGCATCCGGTTTTATAACCACCAATGTCTTTTCCATCTTCATTTTATAGGAGAAAAATACTTTATACCCAACATCCCTCTTATTGTACTTCTTGGATTATAAGAAGCCATTCCTAAAAAAGAGACTTTGGGATAAACAAGAATATCAAAGGATACCATAAACATAATTCCATCAATATTATCAGTGCTCTTTTTAACCGTTAACTTATTCAGCTCATACCCTAATCCTGGAAAAACTTCAATTCTACTAAACCACAGCCTTTTAGGGAAAATCAAGGCTATTCTTTTTGGATAAATCTCAAACTTCAAGGATGAAAAGCCCATTTTCTCCTTATCTTCCGAACTCTTTCCAGGGGAAACAATGTATTCAAAAGAAGGTAAATCTGTAAACTCTAGATGGAACCCATATAAAATTCCATTTCCTTTTATTGTAGCGGTATCCTTTCCTTGAGAATAACTGGAAAAACCCACAATGAGATATGCTTTAAATTTTTCTGTCTGATACCCCAGATGAAAAGGAAAACTAAAAGAAGAAAATGGTTTGTCTTTTTCTTCTAACTTCAAATCTGGAAAAAGGTTAGTTTTAGAGAAATTCAAGGAGAATAGTGAGATTTCTCCAAAAAACCCTTTTTCTTTTTTTAGATAATCTCCTTCTTCTGCTTCAATAGCAAAAAGAGTATTCGTTATTAAAAACAACACTGAAATAAATATTATCTTTTTCATATTTTCCTCTTCTGATGCCTATTCACCGGTGACAGAATGGTCACCTAACTCAATAGACGTTTAATCTCTTTCTCAATCGTTTCACCCATTTGAGATGTTGTTGCAACTCCTTTTAAATCATATGTAACAGCCTTTCGTTCTTTTATAACATTACTTACAGCCTTCTCCAGAATAGATGCTTTTTTATATTCATTAATGTGTTTTAAAAGCATAACACCAGAAAGGATTATTGCTGTTGGATTTACTTTATTCAATCCTTTGTATTTCGGAGCACTACCATGAGTCGGTTCAAACAAAGCAATATCATCACCAATATTTGCTCCAGGTGCAACACCTAATCCTCCAATCAAACCTGCACAAAGGTCAGAGATAATATCTCCATAGAGATTTGGAAGAACAAGAATATCATATTTTTCTGGTTTCTGAACAAGTTGCATACACATATTATCTACAATTTTATCCTCAGCCTCAATCTGAGGATAATTATGTGCCACGTTATAAAATGTCTCTAGAAACAGCCCGTCTGAAAACTTCATAATATTGGCTTTGTGGACAGCTGTTACTTTTTTTCTTTTATTCTTTATTGCATACTCAAATGCAAACTTTGCTATTCTTTCTGACGCACACTTAGAAATAGGTTTTATACTTATTCCTGAGTCCTTGTTTATTTTACCTTTCCCTTTTGATTCAATAAACTTTATTAACTCCAACGTGCTTTCCTCTTTTACTTCAAACTCAACTCCTGCATATAAATCTTCTGTGTTTTCTCTTATAATAACTATATCTATATTCTCTTTTGCATTTGGAATGCCTAAATATGACTTACATGGTCTAACACAGGCATACAGATTAAGTTGCTTTCTTAAACTAACATTTACACTTCTGAAACCTTTTCCCACAGGAGTTGTAATTGGCCCTTTTATACCTACTTTATTCTTTCTTAAAGATTCAAAAACAGCCTTTGGTAGAGGGGTTCCTTCTTTCTCAATTATATCTTTTCCCGCTTCTACAACTTCCCATTTTATATTTATACCTGTAGATTCTATACACTTTCTTACTACTTCAACAATCTCAGGACCAACACCATCACCAGGTATCAATGTGACTGTATGAATACTAGAATTTGAACTCTTTGAATTTTTTAAGGTATTCAACTACACCTCCTTGATTTACAATATCCAAAATAAACTTTGGTAATGAAGGGAACTTTATCTTTTTTTTATTTGTTAAATCTTTAATCAGATTTTTCTTGATATCAATTAAAACTAAATCGCCTTGAACAATAAAAGATGTATCACATTCAATTAATAACAACCCAAGGTTTATACTGTTCCTATAGAATATCCTTGCAAACGATTTTGCTAATACAGCTTTTATTCCACATAATTTAATAATTGCAGGAGCATGTTCTCTTGAAGACCCTAAACCAAAATTCTTACCAGCGACAATTATATCTCCTTTTTTTACTTTTTTTACAAATTGGATGTCAGCATCCTCAAGAGTATGTTTTGCAAGTTCCTCTAATTTATTCCTTAAATAAAAATATCTTCCAGGAGCAATCAAATCTGTACTTATATTGTCTCCAAACTTATGTGCTTTACCTTTTATTATCATAAATCTTTTCATTATCTTGTCTCTTTGTAGTTTGGTTTATATTAGGATATCCCTAGGGTCAGCAATTACTCCTTTCAAAGATGAATAAGCAGCTGTTGCAGGCGAACAAAGATATATCTCTGAATTAGGATTGCCCATTCTTCCTTTAAAATTTCTATTTGCTGTTGAAAGACACCTCTCTCCATCCGCTAAAACACCCTGATGAATACCAACACAAGGCCCACATCCTGAAGGAAGAACAATACACCCCGATTCAATAAATATCTCTATCAACCCTTCCTCTAATGCAGCCTTAAAGACACTACTTGATGCAGGACATATTAATGTTCTAACAGAGGCTTTCTTTCCTTTTATAATTGAGGCAACTATCCTTAAATCTTCTATTCTACCATTTGTGCATGTTCCAATAAAAACCTGATCGATATTTATTTTTTTCTTTATTTTAGTTATCGGTTTTACATTGTCCACAAAATGTGGGAAAGAAATCATTGGTTCAATCTTTGAAACATCTATATTTATTACTTTTTCAAAATAAGCATCTCTATCAGAAGATAAAAATAAAAATTCTTTATCTCTTTTTTGTTTTTTCAAATACTCTTTTGTCTTTTCATCAGAAGCAATAATACCTGTTTTTGCTCCACATTCTACTGCCATATTACATAAAGTAAACCTTGAGCTCATATCCAGTTCTGAAACCACATTACCGGAAAACTCCAATGCTTTATATGTAGCGCCATCACTTCTTAACTCTCCAATTAAAAAAAGGATAAGGTCCTTAGCAAATACACCTTTGGAAAGACTACCATTAAACCGTATAGAAAAAGTATGAGGCACCCTAAACCAATTTTTCCCTTTTGCCATAGAAATAGCCACATCTGTTGAACCCATACCCGTTGCAAATGCTCCTAAAGCACCTGAAGTACAGGTATGAGAATCTGCGCCTATCACAATATCACCAGGAGAAACATATCTCTCAATTAATCTTTGATGACATATTCCTTCTCCAATTTCAGAAAGTATTATATCATTTCTCTTACTAAAATCTCTTAAGAACTTATGAGTATTGGCGAGTTCCTTTTGAGAAGGTGGAGAACAATGGTCTAAAAAAGTAAGTTTTGTTTTACATTTCAGTTTCTGTTTAGGAAATATTTTTTTTATCTGTTTATATGTCAAAGGACCTGTTCCATCTTGAACCATACAGATATCAATTGGGCTTACAACAATATCTTCTGCTTTTATATCTTTATTTAGATGATTAGAGAAAATTTTCTCTACCAGTGTTTTTCCCATTTTGCCTCACTTTTTATCATTTCCTGATACAAACTATCAATCTCCACTACCATATATTCAATATTAAACCTTTTATCAACCTTACTAAATCCAGCATCTCCCATCTCTTGAGCTAACCTCTTATCTCTCAATAACTTCAGCACATATTCCTTCATAGTTGATATATCATGAGGAGCTACTAAAAAACCATTTTTTCCATGTAGTATAACTTCTCTTACTCCATCCACATCAGTAGCCACAACAGGTTTTTTCAATATCATAGCTTCCAATACTACCCGAGGTAATCCCTCCCATAATGAAGTAAGCACAAATATATCAAATATTGACATTATCTCTACAATATCCCTTCTCCAACCTAAAAGAGAGATATATGTTTCTAAATGCTTCTTTCTAGTTACACCTTCTATTTTTTTTCTAAGCAGACCATCTCCAACTAAAACGAAGTATACATTAACACCCTCATTTATTAACCTATCAGCTAAATAAATAAAGTCTAAAGGTGCTTTTTGAGGTTTAAAACAACTAACCATTCCAACAATAGACGCATCAATAGGTATTCCCAGTTTTCTTTTAACTTTAAGATTATCTACCTTTTTTCTAAATTCCGTGATTCTTATTCCACTATGAATTATTTTGTATTGAGATTCTATTCCTATTTTATTATTTAAAGCCTTTTTAACATTTTCTTTACTTACACATATAAGAATGTCAGTAATCCGGGCTATTAACCTTTCCAGAAAGATAAAAAACTTCCTCACAAACCATCGCTGATACTCATTAAATCCAAACCCATGATAAGTATGGATAATTATCCTTACATTAGCTAAATAAGCTGCTAACCTCGCTAAAATTCCGGCTTTTGAAGAATGAGTATGAACAATCTCAGGTCTTTCTTTTATAAAAATCTTCCATAAAGAAAACAGTGCCACCAAATCGTATAATGGATTTATAGACCTAACCAAAAAAGGAACAAAAATAGTTCTTACTTTATTCTTTGTTTCGTTATCTAAAACTCCGCCTCTTCCGCATACAAGAAAAACATCATATTTTTTTTTATCCAAATTTGATACAGTAAAAATTGTATTATCCTGAGCTCCACCTAATTCTAACTTTGTTATAACATGACAAACCTTTATCATATACCTCACTCTATTCGGCTATCTGCAGAAATGACTCTGATTTTTTCTTTGTAATATCTTTTTTTTTAACTTATGGTTTACATACCTTGCAAGGAATATATCCCTGTTTTATTGCTTCTTCTCTTGATTTAAATATAACTTTATTTTCTTTTTTAATCCTTTTAGTCCATCTACATGTAGGCAAATGAAACTTTTTTGACCCTTTATGTCCTATATACACAATTTTATTTTCTTCTGATTTTGAAGATTCCTTTATAGAAACAGCAGAAACCTTTCCTTCTAAAGCAATTTTTTCTTTTCTATCTTTACTCTTATATTTGTATGTATCTATTTTTACTCCATTCCACAGCTGATTAAATTCAGAAATATATTTTTCTGCAACCTCTTTAGAACTAATTATCAACAAATTTTCATCATTATCCAAATCTGCCCTTGTCGTCCAGTTATACGAACCTGTTAGGGTAACTTTTTTATCAATTATACAAAACTTATGATGCATTATAGCAGAACTAACTAAAGTTTTAACATTTACACCCTTATTTATTAAATACTGCCTTTTTGAATACTTCTCATACGTTGGACTTTCAGTTTCGTCTATTATTACCTTAATATCTATTCCCCTTTCTTTCGCTCTTACTAAAGATTGAGCAATGGGCCTTGAAGTAAATAAATACATAGCAACATAAACTGAATGTTTGGCTTTATCAATTTCAGAGATAATTCTTTGTGCACAGTTATCCTGAGGGGAAAATAATATTTCTATATTCTGATTACTCTTCCGAGAAAAACAAGAAGAAACAAATATAAAAACAAAAAAGAAAAATAAAAACAATTTTTTCATTTCACATTTCACCGTGTCCACCAATCTGTAACGGAGGAATGTTTAACTCCAGACCTTCTGCCCTGAATTCTGTTAAAAGGTCAAAGTTTTCATTGAGCAAGGTCTGATTCCAGATTTTACTTTGGTTATTTTGAACTTAAAATATCTACAATTTCAAATTCTTTTATGGATTCAAGATTTCTAATAACTGTTTTCTGCCATTTCTTATGCATCCCACCAAAAATTTGCTTTATTATATTTATTACTTTTTATTAATTCTCGAAAAACTCTTAGTGCTCCTTCAATATCTCTGTTATGTTTATCTATTTTTTGTCGTCGTTTAAATATAATAAATTTATGAAGTACATAAGCTGCTGAATGAGGTAACCTAATATCTAAATCAGAGAAATTAATTACTATAGTATTTTCTACAAGAAAATTCAAATATCTTAATGCTTGAGCATTCACTCCTAATTGAGGTATTGGATAAGGTTTATTAAACCCACGTCCTTTTTCTGGAACAAGAAACTCAATGGTTAAGTCAGGATGTTCCAATTTAATGTATCCTTGAGCTCCTTTAAATACCTGTAGAAAGCCAAAATCCTCAACAAGTTTAAAAACATCCAATTTTTTATTGAATCTGAAAGGAATAGGTATTAAAAAATCTATATCTTTGGTTCTAATAGATGTTGAATAAGATTTTGATTTAAAATAGTACTTATAAAAATAAATACTCCAACTACCAATTAGAATAATGTGTTTAAGTATCCCTACTTTATTAAATCTTCTTAGTATTTGCAAACATAAATTATACTTCTTCTTTCCCACGGAGAGATTTCCTTAAATATTTAATTTGTTTATTCAATTGTAGAATTAACTTCTTATATTTTTTTCTAAGTCGCTTTGACTTCGAAAGTTTCGCAATCTCATCTTTTGACAATTTTTTTCCTTTATAAATAAACCTAACCTTTTTTCCTTCTCGAATAGCCAAATAATAATAATTATGTCCCCTGATCTGCTTTTGTACAAAACAACCGCCTGGATACAATTTTAAGGCTTTTTCATAGTCTTTTTTCATTCTCATAGAATTTTCGAGTTCTTCTCTGAGAACACTTTTAATAACCCCCATCATACTACCCCATTCTATTACCAAACAAATATTCAAAATAAGTATACTTTGTTTGGTAACCATATGTCAAGTAAAAAGTTACCAAACAAAATATCCATAATCATAAAAAATATTTGGTAATTCTTTCAGTTTTTCTGCAAAGTTAATTTCACTATCCTTTAAAGCACAA
>CAYYAU010000014.1:0-12541 GCA_964469765.1 uncultured Clostridia bacterium
ATAATCAAAGAAGAATGAAAAAGGACGGAGTTGTGTGATTTAACTCCGTCCTTTTTTGTTTTACTCAACCTTAATGTCAATTCCTTTTGGTTGAACCTTCTTACTCTTTGGTAGTTCAATGGTAAGAATTCCATCTTTGTAAGAGGCTTTAACATTCTCCTTCTGGACATTTTCTGGAAGAGAGATGCTCCTGTAAAAACTTCCGAATACTCTTTCATTGTAATAATAATCCTTTTCTTTTACCTCATTATCCTTTTGGGTCTGGCCTTTAATGGTCAATGTATCTCCATCAATGTTTACATTAATATCTTTTTTCTCAATACCAGGAAGCTCAGCCTTCACTATGAAACGGTCCTTCTTATCATAAAGGTCTATCGCAGGAGCCCAGAACCCATCTGTCCATAGCCCAGAGGAGGTTTTTCTTCTTGATAAGCCTCTGTCAAAGAATCTATCAACGATTCTTCCAAAATCCACCAAATCTCTAAATGGTTCCCACGGAATTAAGTTTCTCATAGCAATCACCCCCTTCTGTTAATTTTTTTCTACTTATTTAGATGAACTTTTTCAGAAAAGGATTCTGATTTTTTCTTAAAAACAAGTTCCTCTTTATTATTTACATCTACAACCACACATATCCCTTCACCAATCTCTTCGGAGAGAATCTTTTTAGCTAAAGGATTAACAATTAATCGCTGTATAGTTCTTTTCAAGGGGCGGGCGCCATACATATGGTCATACCCTCGTTTAGCTAAAAACTTTTTAGCTTTCTCAGTAAGTTCTATATTTATCCTTTTTTCAATTAAATGTTTCTTTAAATACCCAAGTTGAATCTCAACAATTTGCTTTAAATCTTCAATATTAAGATTATTAAAAACTATTATCTCGTCAATTCTATTCAAAAATTCAGGACGAAATGTTCTTCTTAATTCCCCCATTATTTTTCTTTTATCATCAAAGTTAGTTTCTGGTAAATATTGACTTCCAATATTTGAGGTCATAACAATAATTGTATTCTTAAAGTCAACTGTTCTTCCTTGCCCGTCAGTAAGCCTACCATCATCAAGAATCTGTAAGAGAATATTAAAAACATCGGGATGAGCCTTTTCTATCTCATCAAAAAGAATAACAGAATAAGGTCTTCTACGGACAATTTCTGTAAGCTGCCCCCCTTCTTCAAATCCCACATAACCAGGAGGAGCCCCTATTAACCTAGATATAGAATGTTTTTCCATATACTCACTCATATCAATTCTTACCATTGCTTTTTCATCATCAAATAAAAACTCAGCTAAAGCCCTTGCAAGTTCTGTTTTACCCACTCCTGTTGGGCCCATAAAAATAAAAGAGCCAATGGGCCTATTTATATCTTGAAGTCCTGCCCGAGCCCTTCTTATTGCATCAGAAACAACAGAGATTGCTTCATCTTGTCCAACTACTCTTTGTTTTATTTTGTCTTCCATTTTAACAAGTTTTTGTATCTCGCTTTCCATCATCTTTGATACAGGAATACCTGTCCATCTTGAAACCACCTCAGCGATGTCTTCTTCATCCACTTCTTCCTTTAACATTTTTTGATTTTTTTGAATCTTTTGTAGATGGATGTTTTTTTCTTCAAGCTCTTTCTGTAACTGAATAAGTTGTCCATACTTTAATTCTGCGACCTTTTCAAGTTTTCCTTCACGCTCTGCTTTTTCTTGGTCAATTTTATTCTTCTCAATTTTATCTTTAATCTCTCGTATTTTTGTAATAACATTCTTCTCTCTCTGCCACTGATATTTAAGAGCATTTATTTGTTCTGTTTTGTTAGCAAGTTCTTTTTCTAATGTTTTTAACCGCTCTTTTGAGTAATTATCATTTTCTTTTTTTAGGGCTGCTTTTTCAATCTCTAACTGCCTAATTTTTCTTTCTACTTCATCAATTTCAGTTGGCATACTATCAATCTCTATATGCAATCTGGAAGCAGCCTCATCAACAAGATCAATAGCCTTATCAGGAAGAAACCTATCAGAAATATATCTATTAGATAAAATAGCCGCCGCAACCAACGCCGAGTCTTTAATCTTTACACCATGATGAACTTCATATCGTTCTTTAAGTCCTCTAAGAATAGCAACTGTATCATCTACATTTGGTTCTTTTACATATACTGGTTGAAACCTTCTTTCTAAAGCAGCATCCTTTTCTATGTACTTCCTATATTCATCTAAGGTTGTAGCACCAATACATCTAAGTTCACCCCTTGCTAAAGCTGGTTTTAACATATTTGATGCATTAATTGCTCCTTCTGCAGCCCCAGCACCAATAACAGTGTGAAGTTCGTCAATAAAAAGGATTATCTGACCATTAGCCTGTGCTATTTCCTTAAGAACCGCCTTGAGTCTATCCTCAAACTCACCTCTATACTTTGCTCCGGCTATTAAAGAACCCATATCTAATGCAATAACCTTTTTATTTTTTAAAGTATCTGAAATATCTCCCTCTACAATTCTTCTTGCTAAACCTTCAACTATTGCTGTTTTACCTACACCAGGGTCACCAATGAGAACTGGATTATTCTTTGTTCTTCGAGAAAGAACCTGAATAATCCTACGGATTTCTTCATCACGCCCAATTACTGGGTCAAGTTTACCTATCCTAGCTAAATAGGTAAGATCTCGTGCATACTTTTTTAATGCTTGATATTTATCTTCAGGATTCTGGTCAGTTACTCGTTGGCCTCCTCTAATAGATTTTAAAGTTTTAAATACATTTTCCTTTTTAATTCCAAACCGATGTAGCAACTCCGAGATAAAACCCTGTTTTTCATTTAAAATTGAAAGAAAAATATGTTCACAGGATACAAATTCATCCTTTAGCTGTTCTGCTTCTTTAAATGATTGGTTAAGAACCCTTTGTAATTGAGGAGTTATATATATTTGAGCGGTTCCTGTAACCTTTGTTTTTCTCTGAAGTTCATTAGATAGGGCTTGCTTAATAAGACTAATCTCAACACCTAATCTTTCCAGTAAATGTGGTATAACACTGCCGTCTTGCTCAAGAAGAGCCAAAAAAAGATGTTCAACATCTACATGTTGATGGTTATATTGTTCAGCTATACTTTGCATATTCTGGATTACTTCTTGAGCCTTTATAGTAAATCTATCTAAACGCATAGTACCCTCCACAAATGTAATTTTTGTTAGTTAATTCATCACATTTCACTTATTTAGATGCTAATTTTAAAGAAAGGATTCAAATTATTAAGAGCGGTTATTTGGTGGGTTACTCATTCTTTTTCTTTATCTCAATTCTTAAGACTTCGTATAACTCTCTATGAACATCCTCAGGCACTTCAATTTCTTCCTCTTCAAATTCTCTTAATAAATCCAATGTCTTATTAAATGTATTAAATAAAACACTACAGCAATAGTCCTCATTTATAAGTTCATCAATCTCTTCACAGATATCAGATTCTAACTCCTCATCAAAATAGTCTGATAAAAGCTCCCAAAGTTCATCAAAATCCATCATCTTTTTTCTCCATAGCCTTTAAAGTATTGAGAAAGTTTATCCCTTAGAAATAAACGTGCCCTATGTAACCGAGACTTCACTGCAGGAAGAGAAATATTAAGCATCTTTGCTATTTCCTCATTGTGTAGTCCATTAATCCCTCTTAAAAGAAGCACAGTTTTATAATTTTCAGGAAGCGAACTTATCGCATTTTCTAAGATGTTTTTAAGCTCTTTATTCTCTAATGTTGCAAGAGGATTCTTTGACCAGTCATCAGCAAATTCTCTTTTTATCTCATCTTGAGTTTCAGTTAAGATAGGGACATCTAATGAGACTGTTTCCATTTTCTTTTGTTTCCGTTTTCTCATTAAACACATATTTATAGCAATTCTATAAAGCCATGTAGAAAATAAAGATTTTTCCTTAAAACTTGGAATCTTCCTGAATGCCTGTAAGAATGTATCTTGAAGAACATCGCTTGCATCTTCTTTATTACCCATTATTCTATATGCTAAATTATAAATTTTCTTTTCATACCTTTTTACAAGTTCCTCAAAGGATAAATAATCACCTTCTTGAACTCTTCTTGCTAAGACCTCATCAGATATAGGCACTATACCCTCATTTATTTAGATGAAATTTTTTTGGTTTGGATTCTTGTAGAAAATCTAACTCTTGTCAATCTTTAGGTGGCGGATAATAAGTATTTAATCATCTTTTATTTCTTTATTTTTTATTTCTTCATTTTGTATATTTTCCACTATCTCTTTTAATGTTTCTATCCCAAATGGTTTATTTATAAAAGTAACCTCTCCTAAATCGCCACCTAATTCCATTAAATAATCTGTTTCATAGCCTGTTATCATAACCACATTTATATTTGGGTCAGTTTGTCTTATTATTTTTAATACATCTAATCCTGACAAATCAGGTAAACCAACATCCAACAGGACTATTTGAGGTTTTTGTGTTTCTAAATAAGAAATAGCCTCATGTCCATTGTGTAATACAGTAACATTATAATCTCGGTCTTCAAAAAACATCTTCATTACTTGACATAGACCAACATCGTCATCAATAATTAACATACTTTTCATTGTTTTTTAATCTTAATAAGTTATTTCAAATTATTCAGCAGGTAAGATGAAATGCTCCTACAACCTTCTTACCTTGCTCAATGTATTTATTAAATATCTTATATGCTTCATCTGTAACTCTTTCTATGAGTTCAATGTCATTATTTTTAAGAAAGGATTGAGTCTCTTCTGGGATTTTCATAAAACCATAAGCGCCTTTACCAATAACTAAAATTTCTGGTTTATACTCTATAACATCACTTAAGTCCTCTATTAATAAAGTATGGCCTTGTTTTCGCCACCAGTTAGACTTTACTCTATCCGGAAAAACAATAATATCCTTATCATATATTTTACCATTAACAGCAATTAACCCAAAGGAATATCTATCAACCTTTATTTCCATTTCTTACACAATACAAGAATTTGGGGTCATACAAGAATTTGGGGTCAGACCTTGAAATGTGAAATGATGTAAAGTAATTTTCTTATCCTTTCAAGATTTATGAATGAAAATAGAAGCGAACCCTATTTTCTACTCTATTTCATTCGCACATTCGCGCGAATGTGTCTGTAAGAACTATTACTATATCTTTACAGTAAACTTCTGAAATTTGCTCTACATCAAAAGTTATCCTGTGGTTCTTTCCTATTTATCTGGGAACTTCTCTGAAGATAAGTCGCCACCAATTCCCCAGTTATCTTTATCAATATCATTGATAATTATATGAACAGCTTCAGCAGGGCAACCAACAACTTCACTTATAACAGTTGTTACTTTTTCAATTAACTCCTTTTTTATCTGTTTATCCCTGCCTTTCCATAAATCAATTTTTACTATAGGCATTTAATTCCTCCATATTCTTTACCAGAATGTCGGCTAACTGGTTTGTTGATTAACTAACATCTTTTGTCTTTCATTAAGTAGTTCATCAATGAGAGAGATATCCTCTTTAGAAAGTTCCCACTCACTGGCAAGATAGGTTTCTTCAATCTGAAAGGGCTTTCTTGCACCAACAATAGCAGCAGTTACTTCGGGCCTTCGTAGAACCCACGCTATTGATAACTGTGCAACTGTTTTTCTATTCTTCTCTGCAATATAACGAAGTTTATCAACAAAACTAAGGTTTATACTTAAGTCAGGCTCTTGAAACCTCTGGTCATTTTTCCTATGGTCATCCTCTGGTAAATTATTAATTCTCTGTTTTGAAAACTTTCCTGATAAAAGACCTCGTTCCATTGGGCTGTATACAATTACTCCAATATTATTCTCAGCACAGAAAGAAAGGATATCTCCTTCTATCTCTCTCCGAAACATATTGTAAGGCGGTTGCACAGAAGCAACCGGGTGTATACTCTGAACTCTTTTTATCTGTTCTATAGTAAAATTAGACACCCCTGCATACCGGATTTTACCTTGTTTTACAGACTTTGCTATAACCTCCCATGCTTGTTCAATATCTTCATCAGGCTCTGGCCAATGAATCTGATAAAGGTCAATAGTCTCTACATCAAGCCTTTTAAGACTTGCTTCAATTTCTGAACGAACACTTTCCTTTTTTAGTCTGCCAGATATATTCCCATTTTTATCCCAGATTAAACCACACTTTGTAGCAAGAATTGGTTTAAATGAAGATTGTTTAATAGCTTTTCCAACAACTTTTTCAGCATTTCCAAGTCCATACACTGCTGCTGTGTCTATCCAATTAATACCTAATTCAAACGAATGTAATATAGTAGATATTGAATACTTTTCATCTTGGGGTCCCCAACCGAAACTCCATCCACCCCCACCAATTGCCCAAGTACCTAGACCAATGGTTGATATATTAAGCTCTGTCCATCCTAATTTCTTTGTCTTCATAGGTATTTCCTGTAAGCCTGGTTTTTGAAAAAATAGTAATTATTAATTATAATTACAATAAATATATTATAATTCTAAAAGAAAGTCAACACAAATTCAGAAAGGTTGTTACATAACAGAAAATTGTTGATTTTTGTATTAAAAAGAAATATAATTAATCTATAATTTATATTTAATTAAGATAAGAGTTTTTTTACTTCTCACTTTACATTTTTTTCCGTCAGACAACAGGCAAATCAGCCTCTATCTGAAACTTTACATTTTTTAGTTTTGATTACGGGTGACTTTGGTAGTATTTGGATTTTGGATTTTTCACTTTACACTGCTTTAAGGATAGGTGCTCCGCCACAGTGATGACAGGCAAGGGGGTGAAGGGGTGCGGTTTGTGACGAATAAGGAGCGATGACCGAGCGTAGCGAGGGAAAAGCACTGCCGCAAGATGGTGAGCGGCCACGAAGCCCCTCATTGGGATATAGAGGAGAGTTTAGTATATTGATAAGTTAGATTATTAAGGAGAGGTACCCAAGTGGCTGAAGGGGCGGGTTTGCTAAACCTGTAGTACCGATTCGTCGGTAGCGAGAGTTCGAATCTCTCCCTCTCCGTGTTCCGCTGAAAGAGAAATGCAGATTCTGAATGCGAGAATTTATAATTGAGAAAAATAATACTTATGTGAGTTAGAACTACAAAATGAAAGAGATTAGAGTAAAGTGTTATTCGGGGTACAAATATCCAGAGAAACCAGAGGTTATAGTTGATAGGGATAAAGAGTATAAGATAACAAAGATTATAAGACAATGGAATACACCATATAAAAACTTCTTTGAAGTAGAAATCTGTAAAGGAATAAAAAAAACAATCTCTTACTCATTTAACCAAGATAAGTGGTTTATGGACTAAAAAAGTAGTGATAGAAGAGACAAGATTATGATAAAGAAATATTTCTTTTATTGTGTTATTTTATTTTTATCTTCTAATTTATCTTCTGCTTCTTATAATATTTTATATCCTACACAGACAGTTACCATTCAATCTGGAGATGTAATACTTTCTATCCCAAAAGGTGTCCTACCAAAACCTTGTACCATTGAAATAATTGAGATTACCGCTTCTTTGTCATCCGATGTTTTGGATGCAAACAGTTTTGCTCGCTCCTCGGCGAATTTAAAGGTGGTTCAGGATAAAGCATATTCCATTCGGGCAACGGATGAAAATGGAGTAAATATTGTTCAGCTTAATGGATACTTAACCCTTACTATTCTATATTCTGATAATAATAATGATGGTTATGTTGACGGAACATATGTGGATGAGAAGTATCTAAAGATATTTTATTTGTGTTCTTCCACTCGCAAGTGGCAACTTATATCAAGACCTGACTGTGTTAATAATCCCAGTGAGAATACCGTTTCTGCAAAGGTTAACCATTTCTCTAAGTATGCTCTTTTAGGGTATGCTCCAGCTAAAAATTTGATTTCAGAGATATTTAACTGTCCAAATCCTTTTAGTCCATATGACGGCAGTACAAAGATTCTTTATACACTTTCAGAGAATACTAAGGTTAATATCAGAATTTATAATTTGATAGGGGATCTTGTTAGAGAGATGAGTTTTTCTTCTGGAGAAGAAGGGGCGATAGGAACATCTGAAGGGTATACTAACGAGGTTGAATGGGACGGAAGAAATGGAAAGGGTATGGTTGTAGCTAACGGGACATATATTTGTGTAGTGAGAGCTAAAAATAACAATGGGACAGAAAAAGTAAAATATAGAAAGATTACAGTTTTAAAATGAGAAAAGTATTAACCATTTTTTTAGTGTGTATTTTACCAACTATTTTATTTTCATTTTATTTTGGTTCTGATGATAGTGGGTTACCTTCTGATGTTTTATCTAACTTTTCTTCAAGTGCAAGAGCATTTAGTATGGCAAACACCTTTTCCGCTGTAAGAGATGATGGGAACTGTGTATATTTTAATCCGGCTGGTATTGGTGATATGAAGGTTAAAGAGATAAACTTTACTTATACTGATCTTTTTCTATCAGGGAGCTATAGTTTTATAAATATTGCTTATCCATTGAGAGAGGGAAATGTGTTTGGATTATCAAGATTAGGTATAAATGTTAATAATATCCAGAAAACTGATGAGTTTGGAAGCATTTTAGGAAATTTTAATGATTCTTTTAGTGTATATTACATTACATATGCAAGAAAGTTGTTCCCAAAATTCAATTGCGGGATTAATCTAAAAGTTATAAGGCAAAGCATTGATACTCGTTCAGCAATGTCATATGGAGTTGATTTAGGAATAAATTACATTACACCTTTTAAGCATATAAAAGGAGGAATTTGTTTTCAAAACATTATTACACCTAAAATAAAACTAAACCAGAACTATGATACCTACCCTTTTAACATAAAGATAGGTATTTCTTATCCTTATATAAAGAAGAAAGGACAAATTTTCATAGATGCGGATATCCAGAATGTGTTTCCTGTGAAGAGTCTATTTCTTTCAAACAAGAGTTATTTACCTGTGAGATGGTCTGTAGGAACTGAGTATAATATAAAACCTATATTTGCTCTAAGGGCAGGCATTAATTACAAAGAAGTTACATTTGGATTTGGGATTAAGGAAGAGCGATTTAATTTAGATTATGGTGTTGGTTTTCATAATTTAGGTGTTATGCATAGGATAGGATTGAAATATAAATGGGGAATGCTTCTATCAGAAAAAGAGGTCCTGTTAAATGTAAAGGAGAGAAAGATAACCATTGAAAGATATTTTGTTTTATCGCTAAAGGCATATAATGAAAAGAACTATAAACGAGCAAGAAGGTTGATAAAGAAAACGCTTGATATTAACCCTGATAATCCTGAAGCAAAAAGACTATGTGACCAGATTGATTCTCAATTAAGAAAGGATACTGCTAAAAAAAACTATATTGAAGGGATTGAGCTTATTTTTAATGGTGAAAAGGATAAAGGAATAAAAAAGACAGAGACAGCATTAAAAATGTATCCTGAAGTATCTAAAGAAGTAGAGGAGAAGTTTTTTGTTGAGGCAAGCAGATTAATTAGAAATAAACAGTATAAAGAAGCGAAAGAGTATTTGCTTAAAATATTAATAATTAATCCAGATAATAAAGATGCAGAATCCATGTTGAAAAAACTTCTTTCAGTTTTAAAGTTTGTTAAATAAGGAGTGGTAATTTATGAAGAGAATTATATTTGTTGTGATGCTCTGTGTTTTTTCTAATGTGGGATATGCTATAGATGAAAAGGCGGCAGAAATATATTTTGATAAGAGTATTCATAGTTATCTAAATGGTAAGACTGAAGAGGCAATAAAGAATGCTGAACAAGGGTTAAAACTTAATCCACAAAACTGGAGTATTAAGGACTTTCTTATAAAATTGCTCATTGAAAGAGGAAATGAACTTTATAAAAATAAAGTTTATTCAGAAGCACTGCCTTATTTTGAAAGAGCAAAGGCAATTGCTCCAAATAACAAAAATGTAAAGAAGATGTATACGATAATATACAATAAATTGCATCCAGAATCTGTTGTTCCAGGTTCTCAGCCTTCATTGGGGTTTACTAAGGAGTTACTAAATAGTGTTAAGTCTCAACAACGGAAGTTTTTACAATCCTTTCTTTTGCCAAAACAGCTTATTACAGAGATGGTGTCAAGATTTGAGAAACAGAGACAAGAGTTTTTCAAAATTCTTTCAGTAAGAGACAGAATGTTTGGGAGTGCTTTACAGAAAGAACTTCGATTATTTTCAACAAAATTTTATATTTTGATAATTGGAGGAGCATTTGGTATAGGTTTAATGTTTTTATTAGTATATTTATTGCTTTCAAGAAGTATTATTCAAAGAGAGAGGTTTTTGTTAAAACAACAGGAAAGAATCCTTAATATGTTCCATGAAGAGAATGTTGTTCTAATTCAAGGTACAAAGAAGCTTCTATTGGCTTCATCAGAAATGCGGGAAGGAAAGGTTAGTTCAAAAGACATGCTTAATGATTCCAATCCAAGGGTAAGGGCTAAAGGTGTTGAAATTATTGAAGCTGAACTTATTGAACAGAAGGATAGCGAACTTGCTGAAAGAATTTTAAAGCCATTTTTAAATGACCCTGATAACCGAGTAAGAGCCAATGCAGTAAAAGCTATATATAGATACAATCCTGAGGTGGCAATGTTGAGGTTAAAGGAGATGTTTGAAAGCCAAGATAAATGGATGAAGGTAAGCGCTGCTTGGGTAGCTGGTGAAATTATTACTGATGAGACTACACAGTTTCTATTGAAATATAAAGATACAGATGATACCCATTTGAGAAACAGAGTAATAAAGTCTCTTATAAAAATAAAAGAAAATAAAGGTATATCTTCCACTCTTCAGAAAGAAGTTTCCCGATTCCTTTCTAAAGTAGAAGGCTAAGTTAGAATACCTAATTTATAACTTTGTAGTTAATTCCTTCCTGAGATACTAAAGAAACTTAAAAAATTAACAAAAATTTAACCTTTTTTTAACTTTATTTTGAGTATTTTGTATTATAACAATAGTAAGAGAGATAAGATGTTGGAGGTAAAATGAAAAAAAGAATACTAATAATTGAGGATAATATAGACACACTTCTTCTTATTCAAGATATATTAGAAAGTAAAGGGTATTCAGTTTTTACTGCTACTACAGGTAACGAAGGTATAAAGACCGCTAAAGAGTTACATCCTGACTTGATAACACTGGATATAAGACTTCCTGATATTAATGGATTTGAAGTATGTAAGGCTTTGAAGAAAGAAAAAGAAACTGAGGATATACCTATCTTAATGCTTACTGTTTTGAATAACCACGTAGATAAAGTGACTGGGCTTGTGTTAGGAGCCGATGACTATTTGAACAAACCATTTGAGGAAGATGAACTTGTAGCACGGATAAAAGCAATATTAAGGTCGTTTGAGAAAAGGCTTTCAACACAGAGAATTAATGAGCCTACTTTTCAACCTGAAGAAGATATTATTTTAGATGAAGATAATTATAGAATAAAAATGAATGGGAAAACAGTATTTTTAACACCGAAGGAAACAGGGATACTAAAGATTCTTTTGGAAAGAAAAGGAAAATTAGTCAAAAAGACCTTTCTTTTGGATACCTTATGGAAAATAGAACCTTCTTCTTCAAAGGTGTTAGACTGGCATATTTCTCAATTAAGAAAGAAATTAAAGCTTATTGGAAAACAAATCTATACAATCCAAAGATTAGGATATAGATTAGTATAAAAACTAATAGGTTATCTTCCCAAGAAACAAACCTTTTGCAGGTGCAGTTTTGATAGGCCTTCTTATTTTTTTACCTGAAAGCAACGCCCTTAATTCCCGAATACTAAGTCTATTTTTACCAATTTCAATTAATGTTCCAACTATATTTCTTACCATTTTATAAAGAAAAAAATCTCCTTTAAACTCAAACATATAAAGGTTTTTAATCTGTAAGCTTCCTAAGAATCTGTTTACCTTTTTTATTTGAAGTTTTTTTAGTCTACATACAGATGTGTGAGCAGAAGAGCCCTTTGCAGCAAAAAAAGAAAAATTATGTAACCCTTTTAATAACTTTAAAGATGTTTTAATTTTTTTCCAATTAAGTTTTATTGGGATATGCCATACATAATCATCTAAGAAAGGTGAGGTTTCTTTTCTATTTAGTATATAGTAGTAGTATACTTTTGTTTTACAATGGTATCGGGAATGAAACTCTAAAGGCACTTTGTTGATTCTTATAACCCTTATATCTTTGGGAAGTAGCCCGTTTATACTTCTTTTAAAACGCCTAAGGGTTATACTATTTTCTTCAATTTTAAAATGAGCAGTCTGGTTTATAGCATGAGCACCCCTATCAGTTCTACTTGCACCTATTAGTTTAATCGGTTGATCTGGAAATAGGATTTTTAATGTTTTCTCTATCTCTGCTTGAACAGTGTTATGACTTTTCTGTTTCTGCCAACCAAAATACTTTGTTCCTTTATACTCAATAACAACTCTTATATTCATCATCACAAATTATCTAAGCCCTATCGCAAAATCAATAAACAAACCTTTATAATCATCAA
>CAYYAU010000015.1:0-12327 GCA_964469765.1 uncultured Clostridia bacterium
AATATTGTTAACTATCTTTCCTATTACTTTTGGATTTATGTCAAATGCACATACAATATTTACCCTGTGCTGGCTAAATCCTGGATAAGATAAAAGAGCAGCACCTAAATGACCAACGCCCACAACACAAACATTCCATGTTTTATCCCTACCAAGAATCTTTTCTAACTTTGCTTTCAGTTCTCGTATAGAATAACCAGCACCACTTACACCAAACTGGCCAAAATACCCTAAATCTTTTCTAACCTGAGCATCGCTTAAATTTAATCTTTCACCTAACTCCGAAGAAGAAATTGTTGGAATATTTACCTTTATAAGTTCATTAAGTTCTCTTAAATAGGTAAAAAGCCTATATATGGTGCTTTCGGGTACTTTTTTATAATTCTTCATATCAGAAAATCTTATCTTTATAGTCTGTAATAATTTTCACAGACTTTGTGCTAATTTTCACAAATATAACAAATAGAGAATCTCTTGTCAAGAGTTTTTTTAATTTATTTTTTTCTTAACTTGACATTGAATTAAATTTTGTAATATAATAAGGACACTTTTCGTATTCATAGTGAAAGGAACAACTAAATATTAAACGTACATTTCAACCTAATATTCGCCGTAGAAAAAAAACACATGGTTTCAGAAAACGGATGAAGACAAAAGCAGGAAAACGCATTCTAAAAAACAGAAGAAGAAAAAAAAGAAAAAGATTATCACCATAACCTTATACCGTGATATCTATGAAAACAGAAATCTCTGGTTCAGGGATGAACCAGAAGAAAGTTCGCTTCACACAAACCCTGATACCCAAAGTGGTTCGGGGTTCGGTTCACCCCGTTGGGATGAACTAGAACAGAGTTCGGTTCACCCCGTTGGGATGAACTAGAAGAAAGTTCGCTTCACACAAACCCTGATACCCGAAGTGGTTCGGGGTTCGCTTCACACAAACCCTGATACCCGAAGTGGTTCGGGGATGGTTTTGGAGATGAAACAATTTGGTTTTTCAAAGCAAGAAAGAATAAGAACAACAAAAGATTTCAAAAGAGTATTCAATAAAAAACAAAAATGTATTTCTAAATACTTTAATCTTTACTGGGCAAACAATGATAACACTCATCTTACCAGAATAGGAATAGTCATCTCAAAAAAAATTGGTAAGGCTTACGTAAGAAACAAAATCAAAAGACTTATAAGAGAAACCTATAGATTAAATAAAAGGAGTATTAAAAAAAGTTGTGATATCATTTTTCTATGTAAACCGGAAATAAAACAACTTAATAATTATTACTTAATGAAAGAGCAAATTTTTTATGTTTTAGACAACGCTAATCTACTCATTAGTAAAACCAAAGAATGTAAATAAAAGGCCCTTTTAATGATATTGAATATATCTCAATTACTAAAGAGAACAATTTTATATTTAATTAGATTTTATCAATTGCTTTCTACATTCACACCACGAATATGCCGGTTCTATCCGACCTGTTCTGAGTATACATTAGAAGCAATAAAATGCTATGGCATACTAAAAGGCAGTCTTCTTGGAGTAAAAAGAATATTAAAATGTCATCCTTTTCATCCAGGTGGATATGACCCTGTAAAAAATAAAAGGAAATAGAGGAACACATTATGGAAAAAAGAGTTATTATTGCAATTGTCTTATCTATTTTAGTATTGATGTTATGGTCAAGAATTTATAAAGTACCTTATTCTTCTCAACAGAACAGAGTTACAGAAAAACCGCTGTCTTCAACAACTGTTAATGAAACAGAACAGTTAAAAAAATCCACTTTACAAACCACTGTAAAACAAAAGGGGAAAGAGATTGAATTAGACTTTAAGGATTTAAATATTACCTTTACAAACAAAGGAGCACTGTTAAAGCACTGGTATTTAAAAGAGAAAAAACAAACACTTGATTTAATCCTTCCAGATACTATCGGATTTGGCATTGATGAAGAATTTGATAATATTAATGGACAACTCTTCTCTTATAAGAAAAAATCAAACACAATTAATTTTAAATATAAATTACACAATGGTCTAATTCTAACTAAATCATATAATATTAATCCTTATTCAAATATTCACTCATTCATTGTCAAAATCAAAAATACCTCAACCACACCAAAGAATATAAAAGGTTTATCCGTTTACTGGAAAGGGAACTTAGGAATTGATAAATCTTTATTAAAATATAATAGAAGAGAAACAAAGTTTAAAGCATATATTGGAGAAAAAATAATTAAAAAACTTAAAACGGGAGAGTATTCAGAAAATATCCATTGGACATCAATAATAAATAGATATTTTGTGATGGCATTTATTAATTCGGATAAGGCTTTTTCTAAAATCATACTTAGAAAAAATAAAAAATTCTCAAAGTTAACCATAACCTCATCAACCTTTATACTTAATCCAAATGAACAAAAACAGTTTAAACTTAACTTTATTCTTTGTGAAAAGAATTACAAAAAACTGAAAGGTATGGGATACAACTTAGAAAAAAATGTTGATTTCGGTATGTTTGATGATATTGCTAAGATTTTCTTTCATGTATTAAACTTCCTATTCTCAATAACAAAGAATTATGGTCTTGCCATAATAATGCTTACCATATTGATACAGATTATTCTCTTTCCTTTAACAAGAAAAAGTCTCCAATCAATGGAATCAATGAAAAGAATTCAACCAGAACTTAAATTATTACAAACAAAGTATAAAAACGACCCCAAAAAACTCAATATTGAAATAATGAACCTTTACAAATCTAAAAAGGTAAACCCATTTGGTGGGTGTCTACCTATGATTATACAGATGCCTATATTTATTGCTCTGTTTATGATGTTAAGAGGTGCTGTTGAGTTAAGGCATGCTCCATTTATATTATGGATAAAAGACCTCTCACAGCCAGATACTCTATTTCATACAGCGGGTCTTGGGATTCATATCCTTCCAATTCTTATGGGTTTATTTATGTTTATCCAACAGAAAATGACATCAGCTGACCCCTCTCATAAAACAATGATGGCAATGATGCCTATACTTTTTGTGTTTATTTTCTGGTCATTCCCATCAGGGCTTGTTCTTTATTGGCTTATGAGTAATATATTAACAATACTTGAACACCTCTTTATTTTTAGGAAACAACAACCGTCTAAGGTTAGTGTAATAGAAGGACAAATAAGATGAAAATAGAGATAAACGATACAATAGCCGCCATATCAACCCCTTTAGGTGAAGGTGGTATTGGAATAGTGCGTCTTAGCGGTCCTAAGGCAATTGATATAATAAGGAAAATATTCATTCCTGTCTCTAAAAAGAATATATCAAAATCAAGTGGATTCACTTTACATTATGGTTATATATATGAGAAAAAAATAAAGATTGAAGAAGTACTTGTAAGTATAATGAAAGCACCAAAATCATATACAAGGGAGGATGTTGTAGAGATATCAGGGCATGGTGGAATCTTACCCCTAAGAAAAATATTAGAACTTTGTTTAGAAAATGGGGCACGAATTGCTGACCCCGGTGAATTTACAAAAAGAGCCTTTTTAAATGGAAGAATTGATTTAGTTCAAGCAGAGGCAGTTTCCCAGATAATTAGAGCAAAGACCGATAAGGCTCTAAACTGTGCAATAAATCAATTATCAGGTAAACTGTCTGAAAAGATAAAGAGATTAAAAAATGAGTTGATTGATTTACTTGCTTATTTAGAGGCAAGTTTAGATTACTCTGATGAGGATATTGAATTTTTAAGCTCAAATGAGATTTTAAAAAGGGTAAATAGAATTCAAAAAAATCTTTCTCTTTTAATTGCCACATTTAACAAAGGAAAAATTATACAAGAGGGTGTAAAAACATCAATAGTTGGAAAGCCAAATGTTGGCAAATCCTCTCTTTTAAATGCTTTATTAAACACAGAAAAAGCTATAGTTACCCCTATCCCTGGAACAACAAGGGATATTATTGAAGATTACGTGAATATAAAAGGTATACCTTTAAACATAATGGATACAGCTGGAATTAGAAAGGTAAAAAATACTGTTGAAAAAATTGGTGTAGAAAGAAGTAAAGAGTCTATTAAAAAATCTGATTTGATTCTTTTTATAGTAGATATAAGTCAACCTTTAGACAAAGAAGACTTTTTTATATACGAGTTCATAAAAGAAAACCTTGATAATAAGAAACTCATTTTAATTGGTAATAAAGTAGACCTTGTCCAAAAAGTATCTGATGAAAAACTGAAGGAAATGTCGTCAACCTATGTCAAAATATCTGCTACAAAAGAAATAGGAATTGATAAATTAGAGGAAATAGTTTTCTCATTATTTATTTCAGGTGAGATAGACCTCTCCTCAGAGGTACTTGTTACCAGTTTAAGACATAAGGATGCATTAATAAAAGCAAACCAAAGTCTTAAAAGGAGTATTGAGGCTATTAACAATAATCATTCTGAAGAATTTATAGCTTTGGATTTAAGATGTGCATTAAACTCTTTAGGTGAGATTATTGGAGAAGTAGCAACTGAAGATATACTGGACAGAGTATTTTCTAACTTCTGTGTTGGAAAGTAAATTTATATTAGAAGAGGAATAATGAAAAAGAAACTATTTGTTTTTTTAGTTTTCATAATATTTATTTTTTCTACTTTATGTGTAGGTTCGCAGAAAATATCATTAACATACAGTCCACAAAAAAGAGTTTTATTTTATAATATTAAGATTGTTACTAAAACAGAGTTTGTTTTACCAAAGACAAATCCCCTTCATAGAGAAACTTCACAGATCTCATATTTAACAGGAAACATCACTGTAAAGGATGAAGTTATAGGTAAAACAAAAGACAAAAACACAAGAGAAAAATTAACATTTGAAAAGGTAAAATTTTTCATAGAGTCAAAAGGTCAACAACAGTCCCTTCCTGTTGACACAGAACTATTAGGAAAATCCATTGATATGATAATTTCTCCTTTAGGGAAGGAAATTAAAACTGAAGGATTTAGCGGTTTCAGTACACAGTTAAAGGATTTAAAATTAGAAAATACATTTTCTCAGTTTACACCTTATTTTCCTTCTCATCCTGTAGCAATTGGCGATACATGGGAAAATAGTTCGGTCTCAAATTTACCAATTCAAAATCAGGTAATTAAAATGGTATCAAAATATAAATATAAGTTACTGTCTTTAAAAACAATAAATAAAAAAAGATGTGCAATAATAGAAGTCAATACTCAAGTAGATACTCATTCTTATACAGCTAAAAAAACATCCGATATGATTTTTGATATAGATATGAAAGGTAATGGTAAAGGCACCATAGTATATGATTATAAAGAAAGTAAAACAATTTCTTCAGATATAACCCTCTCAATTACAAGTAAACTAACAACCTCTATGCAAAACAGAGTTAGCACAATGAACCTGAAACAAAATGTAAAAATGAATATGAGTCTAACGACAAATAAACAGCATAATTAAGGTAATAAAATTTAAAAACAATGACATATACATATCCAAAAAAGTATGATGTTATAGTGGTTGGAGCAGGACATGCTGGTTGTGAAGCAGCATTGGTATCAAGTAGAATGGGACTGTCTACATTATTAGTTACAATAAACTTGGATACTGTAGCGCAGATGTCTTGTAATACATCCATTGGAGGAGTAGCAAAAGGACAGATTGTAAAAGAGATTGATGCATTGGGTGGCAAAATGGCAATCAATACCGACAAAACAGGGATACAGTTCAGAATTCTCAATAGAAAAAAAGGACCAGCTGTGCAATCACCAAGAGCCCAATGTGATAAAAAACTGTATCAGTTTACAATGAAACAAACCATAGAAAAACAAAGAAACCTTGATTTAAAACAGGAAGAAACCACAAAAATTCTCACAAAAAATGGGAAGGTTACCGGCATTTTAACTCGGCTTAACAATATATATCTTGGGAAAGCGTTAATTATAACAACAGGAACATTTCTAAAGGGGATTATCCATATAGGGGAAAGTATAATACCTGCTGGAAGAGGTGGTGAGTTTCCTGCTAATTATCTTTCTTCTTCTTTAAAGGAGTTAGGATTTGAGATAAAAAGACTTAAAACAGGAACACCACCACGAATTAATAGAAGAAGTATTGATTTTTCAAAACTAACTGAACAGTTATCAGATAACCCACCTGTTCCTTTCTCAATGTTTACTGAAAAAATTATCCAACCACTTCTTCCTTGTTGGATTGCTTATACAAACAATACAACCCACAAGATTATTCAGGATAACTTCCACAGAGCACCTCTTTTTTCTGGACAAATAAAAGGGATTGGGCCAAGATATTGCCCTTCTATAGAGGATAAAATAAGAAAGTTTCCAGAAAAACAGCGTCATCAGATATTCTTAGAACCAGAAGGCTACAATACAGAAGAAATTTATGCAAATGGTCTTGCTACAAGTCTTCCTCCAGATGTTCAAGTTAAAATGGTAAGAAGTGTAAGAGGATTAGAAAAAGCTGAGATTGAAAGGTTTGGGTATGCTATTGAATATGATTTTTGCCCACCAACACAACTAAAACCAACTTTAGAAACCAAGATGGTTGAGAATCTATATTTTGCTGGACAAATTAATGGAACATCAGGATACGAGGAAGCAGCAGGTCAAGGTATAATGGCAGGCATCAACGCTTGCTTAAAACTCAAAGGAGAACAGCCTTTTATTCTTAATAGATCCCAGGCATATATTGGAGTCCTGATAGATGATTTAGTTACAAAGGGTGTAATGGATCCATATAGAATGTTTACCTCTCGGGCTGAATATAGACTTATTTTAAGAGCAGACAATGCTGATTTAAGGCTTATGGAGTATGGGTATAAGTTTGGTCTTTTTACAAAACAACAATATAAAAGATTTTGTTCTTATAAAAAAATTTTGGGAAAGGCATTAAATAAAGCTAAAAAAGCGGTAAGCCCTTCTCGGAAACTTACCTTTGCTCAGATTATTAAAAGAGGAGAAAAGATACCCTCAAATGAATGGAAAATAGATGAAAAGGTTAAAAATGAGGTTGAAATAGAACTTAAATATGAAGGTTATATAAAAAGACAACTTCAAGAAATTGAAAAATTCAAAAAACTTGAAGAAAAGAAAATACCTGATAATATTAATTATGATAATATACAAGGACTTCTTACAGAAGCAAAACTAAAACTTAAACAAATAAAACCCGTATCAATTGGTCAAGCATCAAGAATATCAGGAGTAACACCTGCGGATATAGGAATTCTCTTGGTACACCTTAAGAAACAGCTTAAAAAATCCAAAATCCAAATAACAAAGAAGTCACCATCTCATCTGCCATCAGTTCTCAAGTCACGTGGTCAGAGAGACGGTAGCCAGGCAAGTCACCAAGTCACCAGTTACCAGTTATCAGAAAAGTCATAATAGGTGCAACTTCAAATTGTATAAAATAGACAAATTATGGCAAAACTAATCTTTCTTGGAACTGCTGGATACATACCTTCAAAACACAGGGATAATACCTCATTAGTTTTTATAGACGATAGTGGAGAGGGTTTTCTTATTGACTGTGTTGGAAGTGTAATTCATAAACTCCTTAAGGCAAAGGTTAATTATAAAGAACTAAACCATATACTTCTAACTCATAATCATATTGACCATATATATGGGCTTGTTTCACTCTTTCATACACAATTAGGAATAAGAAAGAAAATTAATATATATGGCTCTATCGAGACATTAACGTTTACAAAAAAAATTTTTGAAACACATAATCTCAATGACCCTGAAAGATTTCCAAAACCTGTTTATAATGAAGTGAAAGTAAATAAGCCATTTTTTAAATCATCTAATGTTGAAATTTCAGCATTTGGTGTAAAACACATCTCTTCTTCAGTTGGGTTTAAATTTATCATAAAACCTTCAAGAATTAGTTGGATATACACATCGGATACAGCATATAATGAAACACTCATTGATACTATAAAGAATACCGATTACTTAATCCACGAATGCTCCGCTCCTTCCTATTATCCTTATAATAAACAGATGCACACATCAGCTTTAGAATTAGGTAGGTTAGCAGAAAAGTCAAAGGTAAAGGTCCTAATTCCTATCAACTTCTCTACAGAATTAAATTATGATTTAAATGAGATATTAATTGAACTAAACCAAAACTTCACAGGAAAAATAATCATCCCTTCTGACTTAGATGTTTTAGAAATTTAATAGGGACACATCCCATTTATTTTTACCTTATCAGGTTCAGATTCCAATATTCCATTACCTAAAAGCTAAATTAGATTCAGGCGGAAGGTTTTACCCCAGTTTTACATCTTATTACCTTTTTTGTTTTCTTGCTTTCCTTCGTTGAAGAAATTTCCTATGTGCAAATTTCTTTTTCTCTCCTTCAAATTTTTTATAAAGTTTCTCAAACTTCTTTTTCTGCCCATCATTCAATATGGATTTTATCTCAATCTGAAATGACTTCTTTATTTTTTCAAATTCAGGAGCCATCTTTTTCTTTAATTCTTCAATTGCTTCTCTTTTTTTCTCTAAAATCCTGTGTAATTTTTCTTTCTGTTTTTCATCTAAATTAAGGCTTCTGCAGAATCTTTGTCCTAACTTTTCAGGTGCTCTTCGTCGCGATGGAAATGGCCGGATGGGTCTAATCCTCTTTAAAGCAACGGTACTATTAACAACAAATCCAAATAACACCCCCACAACAAAAATTGCAATAGCTAACAAAATACTGATTGTTTTTTTATTCATTTTAAATCCCTCCTAATGTTCCGCCGAAGCAGCAGAAATTCGAGAATTTTGGTTATTAAGTTACTAAAGAACTTAATAATTCAATAACCCCGTAAGTATCAAGTATCATACAAATCCCAATACTACCAAACAAATCCAAATTTTGAGTTTGGGATTTTGTAGTATTTGGATTTTGGATTTTTCATTGGGGTTATTTTATCCTTGATACACTGTAAAATAAATTACATCCTCATTTGTAATTTTAGATTCAGAGAAGATTGCCTTTTCAAAAGAACTTAACGACTCTTCAAAAACATAACTTTTAATTTCTTCATAACTATTATTTTTATTTATCCCAGATATTCCAAAAATAAATGCTAATATAAAAACTAAACTCACAATCTCAATAGAAACCGTTCTTTTGGCAACATTTATGAATTCCTTAAATATATCTACTGGAAATTTTTCCTTATAAATACGATTGAACAGTCTTGTTTCAAAAAATGGGGGTAGTTTAATTTTTTCTTTATATGAAAACAATCTTTTAATTTTCTTTAGATCCTCTATTTCCTGACGACATAAATGACATATTTTTATATGCTCCTTTACAATATCCGCCTCTTTTTTTGTTAATTCACCGTCAATATAAGAAGATAATAACATCTTGATTTTCCTACAATTCATTATTCATTGCCTCCTATTTCATATATCCGATACACCGGCTCTAATTTTTCTTTAAGTTTTTGTCTTGCCCTAAATAACCACACCTTAACCTTATCTATTGATATATTCATAACTTTTGATATTTCATCATAGCTTAAATGCTCAATCTCTTTTAGTGTAAAAATAACACGATACTTTTCTGGTATAGCGTTTAATATCTTTTGAATAGTATTTTGTAATTCCTTTCTTATCATTTTATCTTCGAGATTTTCTTCTTTTATATCAAGAACATCCTTTAATTTCATTGATTCTTTTAAAGAAAGTTCGCTTTCTAACGAAATAATTTTTGTTCTTTTTTGGTTTTTTCTTAAGGTATCTAAACATTTATTAACAGTAATTCTATAAAGCCATGTAGAAAATGAAGATTTATATTTAAAAGAACCTAACGAATAATACACTTTAATAAATACCTCCTGAGTTATATCGTCTGCCTGGTCAGGCATCCCAGTAATTGAGTATATTGTATTAAAAACCCTGTCTTTGTATTTATGAACCAGCTCTTCAAATGCCTTACTGTTGCCTTTTTTGAATGCTCTTATAAGCTCAAAGTCTTCGTTCATAAATTTTCTCTTTCTAATATTTAGACGTTTGAAACAGGTAAAATGTTACAGAATTGGGGTCAGACCTTGAAATGTGAAAAGTCCACGAAAAATGGTGAAAAAATCACCCTGACTCCTTTTTCTTTGTGTCCCCTGTCAAAGTCTGACCCCATATCCGCTCTTTAATCTTTAGTCGTTGCCCATACCAAAGCAATAACCCACCCTATTAGTGTCCAACCCAAGAATAGATTGAGAATAACTATTGCTGTTGTATTTTTTTTATGGTTGGCCCCAGCCACAATTGAAGGAGTAAAGTAGATTAAAGCAGCTACTATTAGTAGAATAATTCCTTCCATTATTTCTTTTCTCCTTTCTCAATGTAGTTGTTGATGCCTTTGGATATCTTATCTAAATCAGCATTTATGGATAAGTTTTTATTGATAACCCTAATCCTACTCTATTACCAAGTTTTATTCTTTCTCCTGAATTTTCTATGAAGTGAGGGAGTATTAAGTTTGATGAGTCTCCATCAACTAATACTTTTGGTTCATTAAAAACTATCTCTCTTAATATATCAAAAAATAACCATAAATTTACACTTTTACTTAATTCAATATCCATTTTCCCAAATGCTCCAAAGGAAGTTCCTTTTGTATGTACACTTACACTATTTCCTGTATCATAAAATTCTCCACCTTCGTATATACCCGGGTCACCCCACCATGCTGGCTTTACAGTATCAAAATTATTATCATAACTATAAGTTCCATATTGAGGTCCTACTATAAACGAAATAGCTTTATAATTCATACCAAAACCACCATAAAAATCAAAACCTATGATATCGGGATTCCTTTCTGGAATTGATATAATATCTCCACCAATAGATAACTTAAATCTCCAATCCCTTAAAATTTGTGTTTTACTAACTCTAATAGGAAATAAATAACTATATTCTATAAAAAAAGAAGCCAACGCTTTTGTCCCATTATATTCAGAAGAATCCAGTTCAAAATAATAATAATCCCAAAAGTCATCAGTCATTGCGTAACTTCCTTTGTAATTAGGTCTGTAATAATTTACTAAATACATCCCAACTCCAAAATCTAGTTTTTCATATGTATTATCAGAAGCTTCTAAAACTCCTTTATAGAAAAATATATTCGTTATCAAAAAAAGAATAAAAAAGAAATATTTAATATTAAAAATTAAAAGTTATTAACAAAAATAAATAAAGTTAGTTTTATTCTTTAAATTACTCTGGCATTAAAACTTCTATTTTTGCTGCAATTTCTCCAAATTCCTTATCTAAAGTTGCAACTTTATTGTTATAACTTAAAAGCGAACCTGAGGGTTCAATTGCCAACTTGTATAATTGGTCATATTGAGATAACACATTTTAATCTCAAATCCAAAGGCAGAAAAGAGGGAAAGTCTTTTTAATTTATTATTCTCATCCCGAGACTGTATCGGGATAAGAATAAGTATTTCTATTATGAAAAGTTATAGGAACATTTGCGTGTCTACCTCTGATTCTTCATAATCTTTTCACATTTCAAGGTCTGACCCCAAATCCGTACTCACTCAAGAAGCCATTTCCACAAAGGAATATAAACTATCTTTTTTCCTTGATATTTTTCTTCTTTTTCCAAATTTTGAGTAATTACCATAAGATTTTTACAGTGAACTTCTTTGCTTGCTCTAATTAAAGCATCAAGTTCACGCTTTCGGGTATCCATATTTTCCACATTAAAACAAACCTGAATAAGTTGGTGTACCTTAAGCCCTTCTTTAATTATAAAATCTACTTCCCTATGTTGATAGTCCTTCCAGTAATAAATATCCTTATTTCTTCGTTTAAGTTCTATAGCAACGACATTTTCATAAAGTTTGCCTAAGTTTCTGGAGAATTTGAAACTTAAAAAATTAATAAGACCCGGGTCTATACAATATATCTTTACGGGATGTTGTAGTTGATCTTTAATCTTGTAAGAAAATATCCTTGTAGAGAAGAATAAAAATGCATCTTCGAAGAGTCGATAATAATGCTGAACAGTAGGAAGGGACATTTTTGCACCTTTCAAATTAAAAAAGTTAACTAAACGCCTAAAACTTGTAAGGGTTGCGATATTATTGATAAAATATATTCCTAACTCTTCTATTAAAGAAAGGGCTTTTCTTGTTTTTTCTTTAAATATCACATCTCTACTAACAATATCAGCAAAATATTGTTGTAGGATTTTTTCTTTTTGCGGATTCAAAACTACTTCAGGAAATCCTCCAAACTTTATAAAGTTGCTTAATTGTTTTTTT
>CAYYAU010000016.1:0-11951 GCA_964469765.1 uncultured Clostridia bacterium
GATTAACGCTGAGTTATGTATCCGCGCGGTTCTGCGTAGACATCAGCGTTATTCCGTTTCTATATCAGTATTCTAAAATTTTTTAATGTTCTTCGAAAAATTTATTCATCTTCAGAAGGGAAAAGAAAGACAAAGGAACAACAAAGGGAAAAATGTTGAACAAAAATTTAATTAAAATACTTTTTATAATAGGCTTTCTGTTTATGGCACCTCTTTATGCTGACTATCCTCCTGAGGGGTATCTTAAATTAAAAGGCGTTATAGAATTAAATTCAATCTCTTATAAAGTAAAGGATAACTGGTGTGTGGATAAAGGGAGTCTTTCTTACTACTTTGCAAAACAACCAGGAAAAGAGAATAAGTGGAAATCCTTTTTTGGACAAAAGGCCACCCTTAATCTAAGTGCCTCTCCTTTTGATACATTAAACACCTTAATTGAGATTGAAGGAATAGGCAATTATGCCTCTCGTTTATACACGCCTGTAAATGAGGAACATAGACTTCACAATAATAAAGACAACCTTTTTGTAAAAAAGGCTGAAGTTATCTATAAATATGATATAGGGGAAATACGATACTTCAGAGGAATTAGCCATTCCTCCTGGGAAAAGTATGGTGATTTATTTAATCTCTATCCCCAGCAGTATGATATTGAGAATTATCTAAGAATAACTGGTAAAGCCTTACCAGAGGCAATTGAGTTTAGTTTATCCACATATCATATTGGTGATTTTGCTTTTATTTATGGAACTGATATATTTAGAGAAAACAAGGACTCTTTTTATATAAGGTTTACTTCTCAGTTTAAAGCGCTGGATTATGGTTTCTTTTATAGGCAGGAGAAAACGCGTTGGACAGAGAATGGCGAGTTGCTTCGTTCATTTGAGGCATCAATCAAAGGAGAAGCAGGATACTTTATTCCTTTTGAAGTTGGGCTGTTATATCAACCATTCAGAATACATTGGGGATATGACTATGTGGAAGAAGAAACTCAAGATACCTCCCAAACTTTATATAATTCTAAATATGTGTTGCATCATAAATGGGTAAAGGAAAGGGACGGTTTAGGTGTTACTTGTAGAATAAAGCCAAAGGGTTTAATAATTGACAGGTTAGTAATCTCTCTTTCATATCTTGGTTTAGTTGCTGGGAACAAAAGGGAAATAAAATGTGAAGTTGGACATAAGGTATTAGATGATTTTGGTATTGATACAAGCATTTCTTATAGAGAACCTATAATTGGACCATTACCTTATTTGTATGAGGGGACAGAAGAAAACCCAGGACCGATTATAACCTTACCTAGAGGAAAAAACAGCCCCTTCTGGGTAACGGATGCGAATAGAAAAGCCACAACATTTAATCTATACCTTACATACGACCCAACTCCAGCAACCTGGTTTTTTAAATACAGACCATTTATTTTAGAACCCTGGAACCTAAACTCACAAGAGAACGCTCCATTATCTTGTGTATTTGGCTATACGTTAAGTTATTTCCCAACAACAACTGATAGATGGTACTACTTTAATAGTGAAAATACACTCCTCTGGGAAGGAGATTATGACCCAACCTATCCAGAATGGGAGTTTAGACCAACAGGCAAGTGGGCACTTAAAAGACCTGTCCATAAAATAAATCTTGGGGCAAAGATTACCTCTGGCAAGAAAAGTCTTTCTATGCTTATTGAAGCAGGACAGTCATTAGCAACTGGTGCATTAGCCTACACAGAGAAAGAGGAAAGGGAAAAGTCTATAACAAACCTCTTTAAAATACAAACAATCCTTAAGTATCCCACCTTTGAGGTTATGGTAGGGTTTGGTTCTCATGTCTGGGGAGAGGAAGAGTGGCAAAGACGTTTTGGTCAAAGTATTGATGAGCTCTATAAAGCAAGTATATATTATAACTTCAATAAATATTCAAAGTGTGGAATAGAATACGTTGGTATTAGAGAAACAGATAATAAGTATTTAGCAAGAGAGATTGGGCCGTTTGATGAAATAAGGTTATTTTATACTCTCAGGTTTGGCACACGGTTATCCTTAATGGATTAGAGAAGGGAAGATGAATAAAATTTTTCTTGAACTGAAAAGAATTTTTATACGCTCGCAATTTTCTTCTTTAGCGAACCGTTTCGTAAATGAACCTTCGGTTCTACGAAACTTGTAAGAAAAATGCCCGAAGAAAATTTCTTGCTAAAATTCTTTAATGTTCTTCGAAAAATTTATTCATCCTGAAAGGGAAAAACAGATTTTCGAAAATTTGTTTTCCACTTAGAGAGAGGAAGGAATAGGTAAAGTCAACAATAACTCAGAATACAATCTCTATGTTAAATGGAGAAATAAGGTGAAAAGTAGAATATTTTTAACAATATTGTGTTTAATGTTATTATGGGGGTGTGAAAAAAACCCTATGAGGCATCTAATTAACCCTTTATCTGATGGGGCATTAGGAAATGTATCCTGGGGAGAGTGGGTAGTTTACGATGACGATGTTAAAACTAGAGGAGACATTATGCTTTCTCCAACTGATGCGCATCAAGTTATTGAAGAGGTCAGTGAAAATCCCTATTCTGGTAAGAGATGCCTAAAATATTATTGGGATGGAGAAAAGATTGATAGAAAAGACTGGGTTGCTGCTATATTCACAACTCAGCCTAATTGGCAGTATTACCAAAATCCTGTTGCAGTTGACTTATCCTCCGGCGCATATACTAAAATAACATTTTATGCAAGAGGAAACACCATCGGTAATACAAAGGTGATTATAAAAGGGCCTCGAGGCTCAGGCCAAACACCAGATACCAATTCGGTAAAGATGGAAATATCTGTTGAGTCTAACTGGCAAAAGTATACGTTTAATATATCAAATTCTGATTTGACAAATGTTCAACAGTTTTTTACAATAGTATTCCAGAATGAAAACTCCTCACCTGGTGGTGCAACTTTATATATAGATGAAATTAAATATATTCCTTAAATAAAAGATGATGGATAAAAAGAATAAAATATTATTTGAAAGAAGACGGTATGAGAGAATTATAGTGACCTATCCTGTTTATCTTACAATTAAAACTAACGGCTCTAAGTATCTGCGTGCAGAGACAAGAAACTTAAGCAAAAACGGTAGTATGTGTGTAATAGTAAAAGAGCCTAATGAGAATATTAAAAAATTACTGACTAAAAACACTCGTCTTCAAGTTTCCATTAGGCTCCCTACAGTTAAAACCCCTGTAGAAAAACAGGGAAGAGTTGTATGGTTAATTACAGAAAATGGTGGTTCTTATATCCTTGGTATTGAGTTCCAAAGTTTATTATAATACTCTAATTAAAAGGTTATCCACAAGTGTGGATAACCCTGTGGAAAACTAACAACAATTTGAAGGATTTTTTATGCCTCTGAATCCTCAAGAAATCTGGAAAGAAATTATTAATAGAATTAAGCCTTCTTTATCAGAACAAAGCTATGAGTTGTGGATAGAGCCGGTAAAACCTTTATCCTTTGAAAAGAATAACCTTATTCTTCAGATACCAAACCGGTTCTTTTCTCAATGGATAAAAGACCATTTTCAAAACCAAATTGAACAGCTGCTTTATGAACTTACACATCAGAACTACAAGCTCTCTTTTGTTTTCTCCCAACCCCTTCCTTCTGAGTCGTTTTATAAACCTATAGCAAAACCTTATGAAGAACCTTCACAGGTTGAGATTTCCTGTGAGTTTAATCCAAAATATACCTTTGAGAACTTTGTTGTTGGGCCTTCTAATAGGTTTGCTTCAGCAACTGCTGAAGCGGTTGCAAAGGAACCCGGAAGAGCCTATAACCCATTATTCATCTATGGAGGTGTAGGGCTAGGTAAAACACATCTCCTTCAAGCTATTGGGAATAAAATGAAGAAAGGAACCTCTCAGTTGAATGTACTTTATGCAACCTCAGAGAAATTCACCAATGAGCTTATTGATTCTATTCAGAAAAGAGAAATGACCATTGAGTTTAGAAACAAGTACCGTTGTTTAGATGCTCTTTTGATTGATGATATTCAATTCATTGCAGGTAAGGAAAGCACGCAAGAAGAATTTTTTCATGTCTTCAATACCTTATATGAGGCGCACAAGCAGATTGTTATCTCTTCTGATTCAACCCCAAAAGACCTGCCTACAATTGAAGAGCGGTTAAGAAGCAGGTTTCAATGGGGGGTGATTGCTGATATACAACCACCTGATTTAGAAACAAGAATCGCTATATTAAGAAAAAAGTCAGAAGGAGAAAGAATTGTTGTCCCGGATGATGTTATTGTATATATAGCTTCCCAAATAAAATCAAATATAAGAGAACTTGAAGGATGTCTTATAAGAATAGTAGCATTCTCTTCACTAACAGGTACGGAGATAACAGTTGATAGGGCTAAAGAAATACTAAAGGATATAATAACAAAAGAAGAACTGGCACAACCTATTACAATAGAGGCTGTACAGAATGTTGTAGCAAAACACTTCAATGTCTCTGCTCAGGATATGAAAAGTAAAAAAAGAACAGATGCCATCGCCTTCCCGAGACAGATTGCGATGTATATTATAAGAACCTTAACAGAACATTCTACCACTGATATAGGCAATGCTTTTGGGGGGAGAGACCATACTACTGTTATGTATGCAGTGGAAAAAATAAAGAATAGACTTTCTAAGGACCCTTACTTTGTAGCTTTAATAAATAAAATTATTCAAGAAATAAAAAAGGGGAAAGTTTGTTAATAACCCTTTTATATTGTTAATAAGCTTTTCGGTTCAGTATAGTGTGGAAAAGTTATAAAAGTTTTCCTCATATTGTTGCTTATTAGACAATCTTGAAAAAACTTGATATATGAGGATTTTTTATTTTATAACTTTTTTTTCCACAAATTCCACAAGTACTAATGCTACTGTTACTAATTAATTTTTATTAAGGAGGTTGTAGACAATGGATATTAAGTGTAAAACTAATGAGTTAGTAAAAGGGCTACAAACAATTCAATCAGTAATTAGTTCAAAAACCACAGTTCCTTCTTTATCAAATGTATTGATTGAAACAGAAAATAATACATTAAGCCTCATTGCAACAGATTTAGAGATTGGTATAAGAAAGAAGATACCCGCATCTATTACTAAAAAAGGTGCCACAACACTTCCTGCAAAAAAGCTCTATGAAATAATAAGGAGTTTACCTACAGAAGAGGTTCAGTTCGTCATGAAAGAGGCTGACCATATGGAGATTAAAAGCGGTAGAAGTGTGTTTAAAATGGTCGGAATTAAAAAAGAGGAGTTCCCTGTTTTCCCAGACATTAAACCTGAAAAAAGTTTTAGTATAAAAAGTAATACTTTAAAGAAAATGATTACGCTTACAAACTTTTCTGTTTCTACTGACCCGACAAGATATGTACTTTGTGGCATTCATATGGTGGTTGAGAAAGGGAAGATAAAAATGATATCTACAGATGGTAGAAGATTATCGTATGTAGAAAAAGAAGGTTTAAGTGATAAGAAAAAAGAGATAGGTGTAATTATTCCTATAAAGGCGGTTAATGAGTTAAACAAAATCCTACCTGAAACCGAGGCAGATATTAAAATTGAGATAGAAAAGAACCAAATTCTATTTAGAGTAAATGGTACAATTCTAATCTCTCGGCTTATTGATGGAAATTTCCCGAATTATGAACAGGTTATTCCTAAAGAAGTAAAAACACAATTAGTTCTTAATAGAGATGAATTCTTGCAAGCAACACAAAGGATAGCAACCATTACTACAGAGAAATCTGTGGCGGTTAGATACACATTAAAGAAGGATAAACTTATTATCTCAGCAGAATCACCAGGGATTGGAGAGGCTATGGATGAAATGGACATTGATTATTCTGCTGAGTCTATGGTAATTGCATATAACCCAACATTTGTTTTAGATGTGCTTAAGAATCTAAAAGGTAACCAGATTATCTGGGAACTCACCTCAAGTTTAAACCCAGCAGTGATTAGACCATCGCAAGAAAAACAGACCTTTTTTGTGATTATGCCTATGAGGGTGTAGAGGCATAATAGCTGGGAACTTATATTTAGAGAGGTTTTTTAAATGGCTCTTTTATCTGTGAAGCAGTTTATTGAACAGACCTTAAAGAAATTCTCAGTTGACCCTACACATAAACAGATATTCAACATCTGGCAGGAGCAGTTTAAAGATAAAGGAGATATTTTTAAAATAAAAGGCGGTGATATTGTAATAGAAGTTAACAACTCAGTATTATTGCAAGAACTTACTCTTAAACGTCAACAGATAAAAGAAGAGCTTAATAAACATCTAAAGAAAAACATTATAAAAAAGATACGATTTATACTGAAACGCTCTAATCTCTAATTCTTGCAATAAGGAGATGGTATGTATCTTCATATAGGAGATAATGTAATTATAGACAGTGATGACTTAGTTATGGTTATAAATCTTAAACAGATTGATAAAAAAAGAAACAACATCTTCACAGGTAAAATTCCTAAAAGGTCAAAGTCTCTTATTCTTCTTTCTTCACATAAGAAGGTTTTTTCTGAAATAGGAGCAGAAACATTACGGAAAAGGTTAGAAGGAAATAAAAGTACAAGAATATGAAAAAGCACAATAATAAATCTACAGAGTATACGGCAGATAAAATACAGGTATTAGAAGGATTAGATGCTGTTAGGAAACGACCAGCTATGTATATTGGGTCAACAGGTCCTTTTGGTTTGCACCATTTAGTAGAAGAGGTTGTAGATAATTCTATTGATGAGGTATTAGCAGGTTACTGCACAACTATTGAAGTGACAATCCATGAGGACAACAGTGTAAGTGTTATTGATGATGGGAGAGGCATTCCTATTGATATCCATCCAAAAGAAAAAAAGCCTGCTTTAGAGATTATAATGACAAAACTACATGCTGGTGGAAAGTTTGACCATAAGATTTACAGGGTAGCTGGAGGTCTTCATGGGGTAGGAGTATCTGTTGTGAATGCGTTAGCTGAGTGGTTAACAGTTGAGGTCTACAGGGCTGGGAAGGTTTATTTCCAACGATACGAGAGAGGAAAGCCGGTAACTCCATTAAAGATTGTAGGTGATACTGAGGATAGAGGAACAAAAGTAACATTTAAGCCTGATTCAAAGATATTTACAGAAACCATAGTATTTAACTTTGACACTCTTTCTAACAGACTAAGAGAGTTAGCCTTTTTGAATGCTAAAACCACTATCTCTATAATAGATGAAAGAGAAGATAAAAGCCATACCTTCTGTTATGAAGGGGGAATTGATGCTTTTGTTGAACACCTTAATAGAAACAAAACAAAGCTTCATAAAAAACCGATTCATATATCAAAGGAAAAAGAAGGAATAAAAGTAGAAGTAAGTTTAGCTTATAATGATAGTTATGTTGAGAATATCTTTACATATGTGAATAATATTAGCACAAAGGAAGGCGGGACACATTTGGTAGGATTTAAATCCGCATTAACAAGGGTATTGAATGATTATTTGAAGAATAAAGCAAATGTAAAGGAGAAAAATATTACCTTAAGTGGAGAAGATGTAAGAGAAGGGCTAACTGGTGTGATAAGTGTTACAATGCCCAACCCACAGTTTGAAGGACAGACCAAGGCTAAACTGGGTAATTCTGAAGTAAAAGGAATAGTTGAGTCAATAGTTAGTGAAGAGTTGTCTTCGTATTTAGAGGAGAATCCTCCTGTTGCAAATAAGATTATAGGAAAAGCAATCTTATCTGCTCGGGCAAGAATTGCAGCAAAACATGCCAAAGAACTTACAAGAAGAAAAGGTATACTGGATGTTGGGACCTTACCTGGCAAACTCGCTGATTGTTCTGAAAAGGACCCTTCAAAATGTGAGTTATATCTTGTTGAGGGAGATTCTGCAGGTGGTTCTGCGAAACAGGGCAGGGACCGTACCTTCCAGGCTATTCTTCCTTTAAAAGGGAAGATAATCAATGTGGAAAAAGCAAGGCTTCACAAGGTGCTTTCAAATGAAGAGATAAGAACAATGATAACAGCAATTGGGACAGGTATAGGTGAAGAAGACTTTGCTATTGAAAAGGCTCGCTACCATAAAATTATAATAATGACAGATGCTGATGTAGATGGTTCCCATATAAGGACATTGTTACTTACTTTCTTTTTTAGACAAATGTCTAAGCTTATTGAAGAAGGATATGTTTATATTGCCCAACCGCCTTTATTCAGACTAAAAAAGGGAAAAGAAGAACTTTACTTCCATTCGGAAGAGAAACTTAATGAGTATCTTATTAATCAGGCTTTAAAGAGACTTACCATTATTAAGTTAAAAGATGGTAAACCTCAGAAGCAGTACTCTGAATCAGAGATAAAGGATATAATATGGGGACTTTTTGAGTTGGAGAAGTTATTTAATAAACTTGAGAAAAAAGATATTTCCTGGCAGACCTATCAAAGTCTATCTGGGAGTAAAACACTTCCTTTATATAAAATTTCCCTTGGAGAAGATGTAAAGTACATATATTCGGAGAAGGAACTTAAGGAGTTTTATAAGCAATACGGCAAACAGGTTGAAGATGAATCCATTGTAAAGGATTTAACCGAACTATTAAAAGTGAAAAAGATAGTTGAGAAACTTAACAGAACTGGTTTAGATATGAATAGATATGGTAGAGTTAGCAAGGCTATTCCTATAAATAAAGTAATATTTGAGAAAGAAGAGATTGATGTATTTAGTTTTGATGAGTTATTAGAATTAGTAAAGTATTTAGGAAGAAAACAAGTAACAATTCAGAGATACAAAGGATTAGGAGAGATGAATCCTCAACAACTTTGGGAAACCACAATGGATCCCCGTAAACGGAGATTAATTCAGGTAACATTAGAAGACGCTGTTGAAGCAGAGAAGGTCTTTACAACCCTTATGGGAGTGGAGGTTACTCCTAGAAGAGAGTTCATTCAAACATACGCACGAGAGGTAAAGAATCTAGATATATAAATCATCAGGGTCGCAGTTATCAGATAATAAAAGGTACAGGGGGAGACGGAGTAAGATATGGAGCAAAAGCAATCAATATTTCCTAGAAACATTGAAGATGAGATGAAAAACTCATATATTGATTATGCAATGAGTGTTATTGTTGGCAGGGCATTACCAGATGTAAAGGATGGGTTAAAACCTGTTCATAGAAGAATACTTTATTCAATGTATGAGTTAGGGTTGTTCCCTAATAAAGCCTTTAAAAAGAGTGCACGGGTTGTAGGAGAGACTCTTGGGAAGTATCATCCACATGGAGATACGGCTGTATATGATGCAATGGTGAGGATGGTTCAGGATTTTTCCTTGAGGTATCCATTACTTACTGGACAAGGTAATTTTGGCAGTATTGATGGAGATGCCCCTGCAGCAATGAGGTATACTGAGATTAAGTTAGGGCATTTAGCAATGGAGATGTTAAAGGATATTGACAAAAATACTGTTGGTTTTGTCCCGAACTTTGATGAGTCACTAAAAGAACCGGTTGTGCTTCCATCGAGTATTCCTAATTTAATAATAAATGGCAGTTCAGGGATTGCTGTAGGGATGGCAACAAATATTCCTCCGCATAACCTAAATGAAACAATAGAAGCATTGATATTAATGATTGACCAGCCTGAAGTAAGTGTTGAGGATTTAATAAAGGTAATAAAGGGCCCAGATTTCCCAACAGGAGGAATAATATATGGTTCAGGAGGAATAAAGGACGCATATAAAACCGGAAGAGGGACAATAAAAGTAAGGGCTTATTTAGATATTGAACAAATTAGTTCAGGCAAACAGGCAATAATTATAAAGGAGATACCTTTTCAAGTAAATAAAAGTGCGCTTTTAGAGTCTATTGCTACACTTGTTAGAGAAAGGAAAATTACTGGCATATCAAATATAAGAGATGAATCTGATAGAAAAGGGATGAGAGTTGTTATTGAGATTAAAAGGGATGAGAATATTCAGGTTATTCTTAATCAATTGTATCAACATACCCAATTAGAGGTTACATATGGAATAATATTTTTAGCTTTAGTGGACAATGTGCCAAAGGTGCTAAATCTACACCAGATGCTTAGTCACTATCTTCAACACAGAAAGGATGTGATTACAAGAAGAACCCAGTTTGAACTTGATAAGGCGAACAGAAGAGCACATATTGTTGAAGGATTAAAAGTGGCTTTAGAACATTTAGATAAGGTGATTAGATTAATAAGACAGGCAGAAGGTGTTGATGATGCTAAGGAAAAGATTATAAAAGAGTTTAAATTAACAAAGGCTCAAGCTAATGCAATACTGGAAATGAGGCTTCACCAGTTACCAAAATTAGAAAGAAAAAAGTTAGACGAGGAGTATTTAGAGTTAATTAAATTGATAGAAAAACTTAAGTCAATCTTGGCTAATCCAAAAAGACTTATGGGGGTGATTAAAGAAGACCTTCTTGAGATTAAAAGAAAATATGCAGATAACCGAAGAACAAAGATTGTTAAAAAAACGGTTGAGGTCGGCATAGAGGACCTGATTGCAGAGGAGGATGTGATTGTTACAATCTCTCATGCAGGGTATATAAAGCGGTTACCCTTAACGAGTTATAGACTACAGAAAAGAGGGGGGCGTGGAGTTACTGGCGCCAACTTAAGAGAAGAGGATTTCTTAGAGGATGTTTTTGTTACATCCACGCATAGTTATCTTCTTTTCTTTACCGATTTAGGCAGGGTTTATTGGCTAAAAGTCTATGAGATACCTGAAGGGACAAGAACCTCAAGAGGAAAGGCAATAGTTAATCTTTTAAGGCTTTCTTCTCTTGAAGAAAGGATTACAGCAATGGTAAGTGTTCGTGAGTTTGAAGAAGGGGTATACTTAGTGATGGCAACTAAAAAAGGAATAATTAAGAAAACCTCTCTATTAGAGTATAGCAATCCAAGACAGACAGGTATTAGAGCTATAAACCTTGATGAGAAAGATACATTGATTGCTGTAAAACTCAGTGCTGGAAAAGGAAGTATTTTCCTTGCCACTAAAAATGGTTATGCAATCAGGTTTTCAGATAAGAGTCTAAGACCGATTGGACGAACAAGTAAAGGTGTAATAGGCATTAAGTTATCTGAGAATGATGAGGTTGTTGGTATGGAGGTGGTAGAAGAGAATGAGTTTGTGCTTACAGTTACTGAGAATGGGTTTGGGAAAAGAACGCCTGTAAAGGTGTATCGTCAGCAGGCACGGGCTGGTAAAGGTGTGATAAATATAAAAACCACTTCTCGTAATGGAAAAGTTGTTGCGATAAGAAAGGTTTCTGTTGAGGATGACATTGTGCTTATAACACAAAAGGGGTTAGTATTAAGACATAGCGTAAAAGAAATAAGGGCAATAGGAAGAATGACACAAGGAGTGAAGTTAATCCGTATTGAAAAAGAGGATAAACTTTCATCGTTAGCAAAGATTTCACCAGAAGAGGTTACTGAGTAAAGATAGAAGAAAAAACCAAAGGCCAAAAACCTCCACCAAATGGAAACTGTATCAACTCCTGGCTGAAAAGACAAAACATCCTGTTTAGGGGTAAAGAATTATACATTCTAGATTACATATAATTTATCCTTCCAGTATTAAAGTACAAAATATGAAAACATATGAGATAATTGAACACACTGCTGATATAGGTATTAAGGCATATGGAAAAGATATAAAGGAGCTTTTTTTAAATTTAGCAGAAGGGATGATTGAACTGCTTGTAGGTAAACTACAAGGTAATTCTACTGAAAGATTTTCTATACTGTTATCTGCAGAGGATACAGAAGAGCTTCTTGTGGATTTTTTAAATGAGATACTCTATTATGTTACTGAACAAAGACTCCTCCCAAATAGAGTAAATATTAAAGATTTATTCAAGTTTTTTTGCTATAGTTTGAGTAT
>CAYYAU010000017.1:0-11947 GCA_964469765.1 uncultured Clostridia bacterium
TATAATTGAGGTTGTCACTACAACTGAGAAAGAAAAAAATATTATGGCAGGCACACTCTTTGGTAAAAAGGACCCCAGACTTATTAAGATTGGGGAGTTTGAAGTAGATTTAGGGTTGGATGGGATTATGTTGCTATGTTTTAATGATGATAAACCAGGTGTGATTGGTAGAATTGGTGCTATTTTAGGAGAAAGTAAAATCAATATCGGTTATATGCAGGTAGGAAGATTAAAGGCAGGAAAAGAGGCTATTACGTTGCTTAGTATTGATAGCGAGGCTCCGCAGATAGTTTTAGATAAATTAAGAAATATTCCTGAAATGAAGGATGTAAAAATAGTCAAAATCTAAAATGAAAGTTTTCAAAACTGCATCTTGTGGCATTTTGATTTTTTTGTTTTTATCATCATGTAAGGTTGCACCTACTTATAAAGATGCGGAGATTGAAGATAGAATTAAGGTTCTTTCTAAAAAAGAGTATGGTGTAGAGAATATTTTAGTAAAAAGAGTTGGAAAAACCTTAGGTATATATCTGCCATTAGAAGGATTATTTGATAAAAATTTACAAATTAAAAAAGACATACTTAAAAAGATTGAGGGTTTATTCTTTATTTCCTCTCGAGTTTGTTTAAGTAGTGATGCTAAAATAGATTTTCTAAAACTTATTTATGTTGATACAAAACTATTAGGGCTTGAGCTATCTATATTACAATACATTGAAGATATTAAACGGCTCCAGGCGATAGATATTTCAAGGGGAGAGTATTTTAAAAGAATTCAGCAGGATATTAGGTTTAATCCCTCGGTTCTAGCAGAGATTGTTGTTAAGTTGTTCTTTGAAAATTTTGGTAAAGAAAGAAGTAGTAAATTAATAAAAGATTATTTTTTAAAAGATATAAAGTTTCCCAGATACTTGAAAAATGAGCACGCCTTGAAAATTAAATATATACACTCTTTACAGATAACAAAAGAAAAGGCACTTGTTTATGTAGAAGCTTATGGGAAAAAACAGTATAATCTGTTATTTCTTATTAATATAAAAGATATTCAATCTTTAAGAGAGATTATCCTGTTGTATACCTTATTAACTAAAGAAAAACCCCTGAAGAATATTTTTCCTATTATAGAAGATGTGTATCCTTTAAAGATTGCAAATAAAATATATTCTTTCCCTTCAGAATATAAAAAATTCGCGCATATAGATAAATGGAGAAGGGATTTCTATTTAGAGGAAGTCAGACTTCCAGAGTTTATGGCGGCTCAATTAAAAAATAGATTAATTGCAGATTTTGATGGAAATAAAAATTTAAAAAAGGCATTTCTTGTTAAAAATATTAATGTTGAATTTAAAGACAACTCCCAAAGGACTTTTGAAATAAAGATTGAGATAGATAAACTTTTGCAGCTTTCTCATAGCATAGAGGATATTATTCTGAAGATTGTTTCGCAACAGTTCTATAGTTATGGTTTTAGAGATTTTGATAGTATAAAGATAATAGATGTTATTGAGGAATCAGAGGTAATTGTTAATAAAAAGGAATTAGACAGATACAGAAAAATAGCCTTTCGTTTTAAGAGTTAATTTTGATATTACTAAATTTCTAAATTTACATTGTGGGCCGGTAGCTCAGTCGGAAGAGCACCTGCCTTTTAAGCAGGGGGTCGCGCGTTCGAATCGCGCCCGGCTCATAAATTATACATTGTATTTTATAGAACCTGCAATGTGATTTAAACTTTTTATTATTACTTTATTACGGTAGAGCAGTCGGAAGAGCATGTTCCTTTTAAGCAGGGGGTCGTCCCGATAATTCGGGGCCCGGCTCATATTAAATCTCAGAAACTAAAGAATTTTTATATATTTAGTTTGTATTTTTGATATTCGGTTTTTGGATTTTAATTTTTAATAATCTGTCCCCGTAGACTAGCTGCTTAGGTCACGGCCCTTTCAAGGCCGTAGCACGGGTTCAAATCCCGTCGGGGACGCACTTTATTAGTTATATGTGAAGGTGGGCACCATGCCTGATAATATTGGAAAGATTCCTCCTCAAAATATTGAGGCTGAACAGTCTGTTTTAGGCTCTATGCTAATAGAAGAAGAAGCTGTATCAAAGGTAATTGATATTTTAGATAGAAATGCATTTTATTATGAAACACATCAAGATATTTTTGATGTAATTCTTGATTTATTTAATAAACATAAAGCTATAGACTTAATTACAGTCACTGAGGAATTAAAGAAAAGAAAGCTAATCGAAAAGATAGGTGGAGCAGGGTATCTTACCACTTTAATAAATTCTGTTGCAACAGCTGCGAATGTTGAACATTATGCAAGAATTGTAAAAGAAAAGGCTATACTTAGAAACTTAATTTATGTGTCTAACCAGATTATCAATGACTGTTATCGTGAAAGTGAAGAGGTTGAAACCATTCTTGATAAGGCGCAACAGAATGTGTTTAATATTTCTCAGAAAAGAGAGAATAAAGGATTTATAAATATAAAAGAAATGATACCACAAACAATTGAGACTGTAGAAAGTTTATACCATAAAAAACGAAAGGTCCCTGGTATTAGTTCAGGTTTTATTGAGTTAGATAGAATGACAAATGGTTTTTTTCCGGGTCAGTTTATTATTGTAGCCGGAAGACCTTCAATGGGTAAAACGAGTTTTGGATTGAATATCGCTCTTAGTGTAGGAATTAAAGAGAAACTTGCGGTAGGAATATTTAGTTTAGAAATGAGTAAACATGAATTATTAATGAGACTTCTCTGTACTGAAGGAAGGATTGATGCACATAAGATAAGGTCAGGGACCTTAAGTAAAAGAGACTGGAATGCATTAACAAATGCAGCAAGTGTCTTAAGTGAAGCCCCAATAAATATTGATGACACTCCAGGTATTTCTGTTTTAGAGATTAAATCAAGGGCAAGAAGACTTCAGGCAGAAAGAGGTTTGGGTTTAATTATCATTGATTATTTACAGCAGATGCCAGGAAGAACAGGCAGAGCTGAATATAGACAGATTGAGTTGTCTGAGATAAGTAGAGCACTTAAGATTATGGCTAAGGAACTGAATGTTCCAGTCATTGCGATTTCTCAACTTTCAAGAGAAACAGAGAAAAGAAAAGGAAAGGATAAAAGGCCTATCCTTTCTGATTTGAGAGATTCAGGTGCAATTGAACAGGATGCAGATATGGTTTTATTCATTTACAGAGAAGAAGTCTATTCAAGAGAAAATACAGCCCCTGAATTTGAGAATATTGCTGAGATAATTATAGGAAAACAGAGAAACGGTCCTGTTGGCGTTGTGAAACTTGCTTTTATTAAGGAGTATACAAGGTTTGAAAATCTACTTATGGAGAAGAAAGTCTGAAATATATGAAACAGTATTCTCTTTTTACACATACTAATATTTTTCTTCGTCCCACTTATGCTGAGATTGATCTTGATGCTTTTGCTTATAACTTTAATTTAATAAAAAAATTAGTTCCCAAAAATACAGATATCCTTCCCATAATAAAAGCAGATGCTTATGGTCATGGGATGGAAGTAATTGCTAAGAAATGCCAAAGTTTAGGAGCGAGTATTTTAGGTGTTGCAACAATTGAAGAGGGTATTTTTCTTAGAGAAAGAGGAGTTAAAACACCTATTTTAATTTTGGGTAGCATTTATCCATTTAAGAATTTCTCTTATGTTTTAAGGTACCGTTTAACACCTATAATTGCGAGTCTTTATGAGGTAAAAGAGATAGCTTCTTTTTTAAAGAATAAGAAGATTCCGATCCATATAAAGATTGATACTGGGATGGGAAGGATTGGGATTAGTAAGAAATATGCAGTTGAAACAATAAAGAAAATTTTTTCTTATCCTTGTTTCATCCCTGAAGGTATTTTTACACATCTTGCTTCTGCGTATGAAGATAGAGAGTTTGCTAAGGAACAATTTAAAATTTTTAGAGAGCTAATATCAGAACTAAATAAAGAAAAAATTTTTTTTAGATATTACCATATTGCTAACAGTAGTGCTGTTTTCCTTTATCCTCAGATGTGTCTTAATATTGTTAGACCTGGAATAGCAATATATGGTCTTTATCCTTTTCCAAAAGAAAGAATGAAAAAAAAACTAAAACCTGTTTTGAGTTTGAAAACAAAGGTTATATATCTAAAATGGATAAAGAAAGGAACAACTATCAGTTATCAAAGAACATGGAAAGCAAAGAGGATATCTTTAATTGCGACCTTACCTATAGGATATGCTGATGGATATAATAGATTACTGTCAAATCTTGGGCAGGTTTTAGTAAGGGGAAGAAGAGCACCAATAGTGGGTAGGGTTTGTATGGATATGTGTATGGTTGATGTCACTGATATAAAAGAAGTTAAGGTTGGTGACGATGTTGTTTTAATCGGCAGGCAAGGCAAAGACTCTATTACTACAGAAGAGATTGCTCAGAAAATTAATACAATAAATTATGAAGTAACTTGTGGTATTTCAAGAAGAGTCCCAAGAGTATATAAAGAAAAAAAGAAGAGGTATTTTTAACAAGGGAGGTACAATGTTATCATTACTTTTTGCTCAGACTAGAGTAGTACAACCAACTGGTGCTGCATTTGGAGGAATGTTTCCATTAATTCTGATTTTTATAATTTTTTATTTTCTTTTGATAAGACCACAGCAGAAAAGAACAAAAGAAGAGCAAAAAATGAGAGAATCACTAAAAAAGGGTGACAATGTATTAACCTCTGGAGGAATATATGGTAGGATAGTTAATATAAAGGGAAGCAATGTTGAGATAGAGATTGCTCCAAATTGCGTTGTTACCTTTTCGAAGAGTGCGGTGATAGCTCAAATTAAGTAAATAAAAAGGAATAATTAATGAAAAGACTAGTTTCTTTAGATGAAGTAAAGCGTCATCCTTTAGTTGTTACATTTTTAGAAGCAGCTGATAAAAATATGGAAGCTTTGGGATATACCGAACACGGACATAGACATGCTGGTTTAGTTTCAAATATTGCGTATAACATTTTAACTCATCTTGGGTATCATACACCTCTGCCTGAACTTGCATCTATCGCAGGATACCTCCATGATTTAGGAAATATGGTTGGAAGAGCAAATCATGAGCATACGGGGGCTTTAATTTCTTTCTCCATTCTAAGAGAACTACAAATGGACCCTTCTTACATTTCACAGATAATCAGTGCTCTTGGTAATCATGAAGAAGCCACAGGGGACCCTATAAGTGTCATCGCCGCCGCACTTATTTTAGCTGATAAATCTGATGTTCATAGAAGTCGCGTGAGAAATCCAAATATGATTATGTTTGATATTCACGACAGAGTAAACTATGCAGTAAAGGAATCATTTTTAAGAGTTGATAATAAAAAAAGAGCCTTAGTATTGGAACTTAGTATTGATACAGAGATATCACAGGTAATGGAATACTTTGAGATATTTCTTTCAAGGATGATTATCTGCAGAAAGGCGGCACGTTTCCTTGATAGTCATTTTGAGTTAGTTATCAATGGAACAAAACTCTTGTAAAGAAGTAGCAAGTAAAAAGTAGCAAGAAATCCGTGGTTTAATAGAATAGGAGTAAATATGAATATTGCTATTATTGGAACTGGATATGTAGGTTTAGTTACAGGCACATGTCTTGCATATCTTGGGAATAGGGTTTACTGTGTAGATAATGATAAAGAAAAGATTGATATATTAAATAAAGGAAAACTTCCAATATATGAGAAAGGGTTGAAAAGTTTAATTAGAAAAGGCATAACAGAGAGAAGGTTATTCTTTACAACAAGCATCAAAGAAGCGGTGGATAAATCAAAAGTTATATTTATTGCAGTCAATACTCCCCCAAGGCCAAATGGTGAGGCTGACCTAAGTTTCATAGAGAAAGTCGCACGTGAGATTGCAGAGATTATAACAGAGTATAAACTAATCATAGATAAAAGCACTGTGCCTGTTGGCACTGGAAAAAGAATACTTCATACTATTAAGAATTATAATAAACGAAATATTGAGTTTGATATTGCTTCAAATCCAGAATTTTTAAGAGAAGGAACTGCTGTGAAGGATTTTCTACATCCTTATAGGGTTGTTATAGGTGTTGAAACAGAAAGAGCAAAGAGGATTCTTTTAAAACTATATAAACCTTTGAAGGCTCCTGTTATTGTTACCAATATAGAAAGCGCAGAACTTATTAAACATGCTTCCAACTCATTTCTAGCACTAAAAATTTCTTATGTGAATGCGTTAGCAAATATTTGTGAAAGTGCTTCTGCTGATATTAAGGAGGTTGTAAAAGGAATGTCTTTTGATAAAAGGATAAGTCCTTATTTTCTAAATGCGGGTGTTGGATATGGTGGTTCATGTTTTCCAAAGGATGTGGCCGCATTTATTAGAATTGCGGAAAGATTAGGTTGTAGCTTTGATTTATTAAAAGCAGTGGAAAAGATAAACCACTCCCAGCGACTATTAATTATAAAGAAGCTCAATGAGACATTATGGGTACTTAAGGATAAATTAATTGGGATTTTAGGACTTGCTTTTAAGCCTGATACAGATGATATAAGGAATGCTCCTTCATTGGATATTATTTCTTTGTTATTAAAAGAAAAGGCTAATGTAAAGGTGTATGACCCAAAAGCAATGAATAAGGTAAGAAAAATATTTAAGAACATTCAATTCTGTAAAGATAGCTATGAAGTTGCAAAGGATGCTGATGCTTTGGTTATTCTTACAGAGTGGAATGAGTTTAAGAGATTAAACTTAAGTAAGATTAAAAAACTTTTAAAAACTCCTATTTTAGTTGATGGCAGAAATATCTTTGACCCATGGAGGGTAAAGGAGTTAGGATTTACATATTTAGGAATAGGAAGGTCTTAAGGGAGTAAATAAATGAGAATTATAGTTACTGGAGGAGCCGGTTTTTTAGGTTCACATTTATGCGAGTATTTATTAGAGAAAGGCCATGAGGTTATTTGTTTAGATAATCTTATTACTGGTAATCCTGAGAATGTTGCCCATTTAGTAAAAAATAGAAAATTTTCATTTATAAAATATGATGTTACAAACTTTATTTTTGTTGATGGCAATATTGATGCAATTCTACATTTTGCTTCACCTGCAAGTCCAATTGATTATATGGAGCTTCCTATTCAAACGCTTAAGGTAGGAGCTTTAGGTACTCACAAAGCTTTGGGATTGGCAAGGAATAAGAAGGCAAGGTTTCTTTTAGCCTCTAGTTCTGAGGTTTATGGTGACCCACTTGTAACTCCTCAGAAAGAGTCTTATTGGGGTAATGTAAATTCTATTGGGCCAAGAGGTGTATATGATGAATCAAAAAGGTTTGCTGAGGCTTTAACCATGGCATATCACTACAATCATCAGATTGATGCTAAGATTGCAAGAATTTTTAATACATTTGGACCAAGAATGAGAAAGAACGATGGTAGGGTTGTACCCAGCTTTATTACGCAAGCTCTTTCAGGCCAGCCTTTAACTGTGTTTGGTGATGGCATGCAGACAAGAAGTTTCTGTTATGTTTCAGATATGATTGAAGGTATTTATACATTGCTTCTTTCAGAGACGAATGAACCTATAAACCTTGGTAACCCTTATGAAATGAGAATTTTAGATTTTGCGAAACTTGTATTAAGGTTAACTAAAAGTAAAAGCAAGATTATATTTAAACCTTTACCTAAAGATGACCCAAAGGTAAGACAACCTGATATCACAAAAGCAAAAACCTTATTAAACTGGGAAGTTAAAGTTCCTTTAGAAGAAGGACTGAAAAAGACAATTGAGTGGTTTAGAAAGAGATGACAGAAGACAGAAAACAGCAGTTAAAAGTTAAAAAGGAAAAGTGAAAAGAGAGTGACTAGTTATCAGTTTAAAGTTATCTGACATCTGATTTTTGATTATGGAAAATACATTGATAGTTATTCCTACTTATGACGAAAAGGAGAATATAAAAAGGCTTATAAATGATATTAAGGCTCTTTACCCTTCTATACACATTTTGGTAGTTGATGATAATTCACCTGATGGGACAGGTAGGATTGTTGAGCAGTTATGTAAAAAATTTTCTACAGTAGAACTTATTATTAGAAAGAAAAAAGGAGGACTTGGTTCAGCATTAATATTAGGTTTTAAGTATGCTATGGAAAAGAATTATAAAAATCTGATTACTATGGATGCTGATTATTCACACGAACCTAAACAGATAGACTCATTTTTGAGATATATTGCTGAAAACGATTTGGTGATAGGTTCTAGATATATTGATGGTGGACAGATAATAAACTGGTCAATTTACAGAAGATTATTAAGTAAATTGGGAAATATCTATACTACATTGTTGACAGGTATTCCCGTTAAGGATGTAACAACTGGTTATAACTGTTATAATATTGAAAAACTTCGTCAGATTGATATAAAAAACATTAAAACCCAAGGATATGTTTTCCAGATTGAGATGAAGTATATGTTTTGGAAAAAAGGATTAAGGATAAAAGAGATACCTATCACATTTGTTGAGAGGGAAAAAGGAAAATCAAAGATTTCTAAAAGGATAATTATAGAGGCTTTTGTATGGGTTATTAAACATGCTTTGTTAAATAAAAATTAGAAATAAGGAGTTATTATGCCAGAATTAAGAAAAGACCCAATTATAAACAGATGGGTTATTATTGCTACAGAAAGACAGAAAAGGCCTTCTGACTTTCCTTTAGAAGCAGAAGAGCAAACATCTGAAGAGTTATGTCCATTCTGTCCTGGTAGAGAGGATAAAACACCGCCTGAGATTCTTTCTTATAGAGATGGCTCAACAAAACCAAATAAACCAGGATGGTGGATAAGGGTTGTTGCAAACAAATATCCTGCATTAATAATAGAGGGCACATTGGACAAAAGAGGAGATGGGATTTATGACCAGATGAATGGGATTGGAGCTCATGAGGTCATTATTGAAACTCCTGACCATAATTTAACATTACCTGATTTGGAGTTGAAGTTTGTTGAAGATGTTATCTGGGTGTATAGAGATAGAATTGTGGATTTAAAGAAGGATAGACGATTTAAGTATATTTTGATATTCAAGAATCACGGCAGAAAAGCAGGGGCGTCACTTTCTCACTCTCATTCTCAGTTAATTGCTACTCCAATAGTTCCTAAGAGAGTTGCTGAAGAAATAGAGTGGTCTAAACGATATTATAATTATAAAGAAAGGTGTGTTTATTGTGATATGGTAAAGCAGGAACTTTCTTCAAAGATTAGATTAGTGCAAGAGAACAATCACTTTATTGCATTTACTCCATTTGCTTCAAGATTTCCATTTGAAACATGGCTGCTTCCTAAAAGGCATGATAATGTTTTTGAAGATATCCAGAAAACAGAGGTAAGCTCTCTTGCCCAGTGTTTGAAAAGGACTCTTCAACGTTTAAATAAGGCATTAAATAAACCTGCATATAACTTTATCTTGCACAATTCTCCTTTAGATACAGAACAGCCCCTTTACTATCATTGGCATATTGAGATTATGCCAAAACTGACCAATGTTGCTGGATTTGAGTGGGGAACAGGTTTCTATATTAATCCGACCTCACCTGAAGAGGCGGCTAAGTTCTTAAGAGAGATAAAGATTTGATAATAATGTAAGGATATGGAGTAGAATATGAAAATACTTTTTGTATCATCTGAAGTTGTCCCATTTGCAAAAACCGGTGGATTGGCAGATGTTTCATACGCGTTGCCCATTGCTTTAAAAAAGAAAAAACAGCATATTGTTGTGATGTTACCTCTTTATAAACAGATAGATTTGAAAAAGTATAAGATTAAAATTGTGACTCAAGATATTCCTGTTGTTTTTCCGGATAGAACTGAGTATTTTTCATTGTATGAAGGAAAGATTAATAAGAGTATTCCAGTTTATTTCATATCAAACAGGGATTATTTTTATAGAGATTTTCTTTATTCAACTCCTAAGGGTGATTATCCTGACAATGCTCAAAGATTTATCTTCTTTTCTAAAGCGGTTTTAGAAGCATCTAAGGTGGTTGGATTTCAGCCAGATATTATCCATTGTAATGATTGGCAGACAGCTCTTATTCCTTTATTTTTGAAAACCTTTTACAGTAAAGATGGATTTTTTTATAGAACCTCAACCGTTTTTACTATACATAATTTAGCCTATCAGGGAATATTTTCTGTTTCTGTTTTTTCTCTTATTGGACTAGGGTGGACATCCTTTACCCATGAAAAACTGGAGTATTATGGCAAAGTAAATTTTATGAAGGCTGGTATTATTTTAAGTGATATAGTAAATACTGTAAGTGAAAATTATGCTTCTCAAATTCAAACACCAGAATTTGGTCATGGTCTTGATGGGGTGTTAAAGACCAGACAGAATCAGCTTTATGGGATATTAAATGGTATTGACTATCGGCAATGGAATCCTCAAAGGGATAGATATATTCCTTATAGATATAATAAAGGTTGTTTAGAAAAAAAGGAAATGTGTAAAAAAGTTTTTTTATCTCAGCAGAATTTATTATATAAAGAACAAAAACCATTGATTGGGTTTGTGTCAAGATTGGCTGAACAAAAGGGTGTTGATATCCTTCTAAATGCCGTGCCACAGCTTGTTGAATTAGGATTTCAGCTTATTATTTTAGGAAAAGGGAATGAACCCATAGAAAAAAGATTCTATGAGATTGAGAGAAACCATTCTTCTTCAGTAAGGGTAAATATTACATTTGATGAAAGAATTGCTCATAATATTTATGCAGCAAGCGATTTTTTTATTATGCCCTCAAGATTTGAGCCTTGTGGATTGGGACAACTGATTAGTTTTGTTTACGCAACTGTTCCTGTAGTCAATCCTACGGGTGGTCTTTATGATACTGTAAAAGAGTTTAATCCAGTAGATAGAGAGGGAAATGGTTTCCTTATGAAAAGCTACTCTTCAGATGCATTGATAGATGCGCTTAAGAAAGCAAAAAATGTGTATAATAATAAAAGTCAATGGAGAGCTCTTCAATTGAATTTGTTAGAACAGGATTACTCTTGGGAAAAGTCTGCTTCTAAATATATAGAATTGTATAAAACAGTTATAAAATAAGTAACCAGTAAAATCAAAAAGGGAAAATATAAAGAAACTTTAGAAAGGAGTAGATGCTATTATGAGGTATGGTTATTTTTCTTCAGATGGTTTGGAGTTCATTATTAATACCCCTGTGACGCCGAGACCTTGGATTAATTATCTTACTAATGACAAGTATTGCGCTATTATTTCACAGAATGCTGGTGGTTATTCATTCTTTAGAGATTGTAGGACGCATAGAATGTTAAGATGGGCACCGGAAAACTGGCATTTTGATAGGCCCGGAAGATATATTTATATAAGAGATAAAAAGAGTCAAAAGTTTTTTTCTCCGACCTATCAACCAACAAGAACAAAACCCGATTTTTATCAGGCTAAACATGGTTTGGGTTACACTGTTATTGAATCTATTTATTTTGATATTCATACTCAAATTACATATTTCGTTCCAGTAAGTGATAGTTGTGAAATATGGTTAGTAAAGATTAAAAATTTATCCAAAAAGAGAAGAATTCTTCAAATGTTTCCTTATATAGAATGGCTTATAGGTGATTATCATCTTGAGTTAAGATATAGAAACATTATGAATCTTTATAATAGAGTTTGGTATAATAAAAAAAGAAAGACAATATTTGCAAAGAAGACAGCATTATGGGGAGATTTTGATATAAAACCATTTCCTTATTTACTGTTTTTTACAACCACATTACCAATAGAAGGATACTCAACCCATAAGGATAGTTTTTTAGGAAAATATAATACAGAAGAAACTCCTCAATCTGTTATCCAAGGTCAAATAAACAATATTGATTTTACATCTGGTGAAGACAGTGTAGCTGCA
>CAYYAU010000018.1:0-11844 GCA_964469765.1 uncultured Clostridia bacterium
CAAAAGGCGTATTCTCCATTAACAGATGCTCCATCTTCTGTTGAGAAAAAACAGTTAAAAGAACTAAATATTAAGATTGTTTAAAATGCATACTAAAAAAATAGAGTTGAAATCAAATCAATATGCACAAGAGTTGTGTGGTCAATATGACCAGAATCTGAAATTAATTGAAGAAGTTTTTAATGTTGAGATTATTCCAAAAGGTACTCAATTAATTATAAGGGGTAATCAGAAGTTAATCAAGGTTGTTGAGTCTCTTGTAAAGGAACTTTTGAATAGAATTGTGAGTAATGGCATATTACGAAGTAATGAGTTAGAGAATAGAATAAATTTTTATTTATCTGAGATGAAACATCCCCATAGCATCAAGAAAAATATTATCAACGAAGCTGTGTTTGTTTCAGAAAAAGGTAAAATTGTAAAACCTAAAAGTAAACAGCAATATAAATATGTAAAAGCAATTGAGAATAGTGATATTGTGTTTGCTATAGGTCCTGCTGGAACCGGAAAGACTTATTTGGCATGTGCTAGTGCCTTGAATGCTTTGAAAAATGAAAAAGTAAGTAGAATTATACTTACACGGCCAGTAGTAGAAGCAGGAGAAAAATTAGGATTTTTACCTGGTGATTTTTATGAAAAGGTGGAACCTTATCTTCACCCATTATATGATGCTTTTTATTCTATGATAGGACCTGAGAAGTTTCAAAGATATAGAAGAGAACAACTTGTTGAGATTGTGCCTCTTGCATATATGAGAGGAAGGACATTAAATAATGCGTTTGTAATTTTAGATGAGGCTCAAAATTCTACACTGGAACAAATGAAGATGTTTCTTACCCGATTGGGGTTTGATTCTCAGGCAGTTATTACAGGAGATATAACTCAGGTTGATTTAGAAGATAAAAAGTATTCAGGACTTATTCAGGTTCAACATATCCTTAAAGGAATAAAAGGAATAAAATTTATTTATTTTTCTCAAACAGATGTGGTAAGACATATTCTTGTTAAAAAGATTATTTCTGCTTATCAGAGGTATGAAAATAATAAATGATGAATGTTAAAAGTATCTTTAGACCAATATTGTTAAAATTACTTAAATTGACCGAAGAGAAAAAACCCATATTGGAAAAAAGGAAAGATGAATTACATTTTTTCCAAGCACATATTCCTATATGGTTGTGGATTTTTATAGATTATGTAGTAATATTTATTGTTTTTTCTTTTAGATTTAATTTTGAAGCTGCTAAACTTGTAAGTATTTTACTTTTTGAATCTTTTATATTCTTATTTCTTTTTCTCTATTTAAAATATTATTTTGGGAGCTATTTTAAAAGAGAAGTAATAGGACTGATAAGTGTTCTTTTTATTGTGTTAATTATAATAAATGAAATAATCCAACGAAATCCACATCTTTCTCTATATCTTACTCCTTTTGCCTCTGTTGGAATTCTGCTGTATCTGCTTACAAACAGTAGAGTGTCAATAGTTTGTATTTTTGCAATCTCTCTTATTTTATCTATTTTTGAAGGGTTGAATTTTGATTTGTTCATATTTGGATTTGCAGGAGGAGTAACATCCATATTTGTACTCCGGAATGTAAGAAGTAGAGATGAAATTTTAAAAGCAGGTTTGTATGTAATAGGAATTAACATTATTACTATTCTATCATTATTTCTAATTAAAAGAGGGGTGTTTTTCCAGTTAGGTACAGATTTAATCTGGGCAATTGGTAATGGTTTATTCTCGGTCATCCTTGCGTTAGGACTTTTACCATTTTTAGAGAAGATATTCTTCTTAACAAGTGATATTAAACTGTTAGAACTTGCTGATTTTAATCAGCCATTACTTAAAAGGGTTATTATTGAAGCCCCAGGTACTTATCATCACAGTTTAATGGTAGGAAATTTAGCAGAGGCAGCAGCTAACTTAATAGGTGCTAATTCACTGTTAGCACGTGTTGCTTCTTATTACCACGATATAGGTAAACTTTTTAAGCCTGAGTATTTTATTGAAAATCAACAGTCAACATTTAAAAGCAAACATGAAGATTTAAGTCCTAATATGAGTAGTTTAATTCTGATTTCTCATGTGAAGGAAGGTATAAATCTTGCTAAAAAATACAAACTGCCAAGACCAATTATTGATATTATTGAGCAACATCATGGAACAAGTTTAATTTATTATTTCTATCAGAAGGCATTGGAAGAGTATAAAACTTCTCATGTTGAAGAGTCAAAATATAGATATCCCGGGCCGAAACCTAAAACAAAAGAAGCAGCGATTGTAATGTTAGCAGATATTGTAGAAGCAGCTTCAAGGACATTAGAAGCACCTTCTTATGAGAGAATATCAGAGCTTGTCAATAAGGTAATTAATAATAAATTTATTGATGAACAGTTAAATGATTGTGATTTAACCCTTTTGGATTTAAGGAAGATTGCACAGAGTTTTATCCACACACTGGTTAGTACTCACCACGGAAGAATTGAATATCCAGAGGAAAGTGAAAAGTAAAAAGTTTGTTATAAATGTAAGAAATCAACAGGGAAAATTCAAAATAAATAAGGCATTTATTATTAAAGTAAGTAAAACCACATTAAAAAATAGTAAAGCTCCATTTTCAGAAATAGATTTAATTTTTGTAAATAATAAATATATAAAAAAATTAAATAAAAAATATTTAAAAAGAAACAGAATTACTGATGTAATAGCTTTTAATTATAACAAAGGAATTAAATTTCCTAATCAGGATAGATTATTCGGTGAAATATTTGTTTCAATTGAACAAGCAAGAAAACAGGCTAAATTATATAATCATTCCTTTGATAAGGAAATAGCTATTCTGGTTATTCATGGTATTTTACATCTATTAGGATGGAATGATAGAACTAAAAATCAAAGAAAAAAGATGGAAGAAAAAATTAAAAAGTTATTAACCAATATTTATACTTCATAAATTCAAAATAAGAAGTGACGGAGACGTCGAAGTAGAAAAATGCCGATATCATCAAAAGGATTAATGGATAGTTTTAATAATGCTCTTAAAGGTATTGTTTTTGTCTTTAAATCTCAAAGAAATATTAGAATTCATTTCCTTTTTGCCTTTGCTGTTATTCTGTTAAGTTTTTTCTTCAACATTGATAAGAGTGAGATTATTTTGTTGTTTGTTGTAATTTCTTTTGTGTTGGTTGCAGAGATTTTTAATTCAGCAATTGAAATGATAATAAATTTAGTAACAGAGGAGTATCATCCAATAGTCAATAGAATCAAAAATGTTACTGCGGGTGCTGTGCTTCTTTCTTCTGTAAATGCTTTGGTTGTTGGATATTTAATATTTTTTAACAAAAAAAATATTAAACAATTCCTTTCCAGCCAAAATGTATTTTCAAGAATAAAAGGTAAATGGGAATATCTACTGTTTATTCTTTTGGGTTTAACGATTATTACTGTCATTGGAATTAAATCATTTTTTAAAAAAGGCACCCCTATGGAAGGAGGAATGCCAAGTGGTCATTCTGCATTGGCTTTTGCAGTAGTTACAGCTGTATTTTTTATATCTCAGAGTTTGGCTCTTACTGCACTAACGTTTTTATTGGCTATTTTGGTTGCAGAAAGCAGAGTGCATTTTAAATTACATACTATATGGGAAGTTATTATTGGAGCATTGATAGGTACATTCTTTTCTTTTTTGGTTTTTGAGATTCTTGGTAAAATATAAACAAAAGGAAATGTTAAATGGCTAGTATTCAAAGTTTTGCTTTATTTTATCCAGATATTAAGTCTTTACTGAAAGCAAGAAAATATGAGGAATTAAAATTAATTCTTAAAGAAATACCTTCCATTGATATTGCTCAAGGTTGGAATAATTTTACTCCAAAGGAAAAAAATATTATCTTCCATTTATTAGATAAACACAGAGGAGTAGAGTTATTTGAAGACCTGTCTTTTCAAGAACAAAATGAATTGATTAATATGTTAGAATCTACAGAGCTATCTGAGATTTTAAATGAGATGTCTCCTGACGAGAGAGCAGATTTGTTCCAGGACCTTTCTTCTACAATGATGAGAAAGTTGTTCAATTTAATGAAAAAAGAAGAGGTAGAAGATGTTCAAGAATTAATGAGATATAAAGAAAATACAGCAGGCGGTATTATGGATACAGAGTTTGTTGAGTTGAAAAAGAATATGAGTGCTAAACAAGCAATTCTAAAATTACAAGAGTCTTGTAAAAGTCACCAAGTGAAGAAAATTTATGATTTATATATCACTGATGATGAACATCATCTTCTTGGTGGTATATCGTTGCAAAGGCTGATTAGTATGCCATCGGATATGTTGCTAAGAGATGTAATGGCACCTGTACAGATGATAAAGATAAATGTGGACGAGGATCAAGAAAAGGTTGCTCAACTGTTTTCAAAGTATGATTTACTTTCTGCTCCTGTTGTAGATTCGCAGAATTGTTTAAGAGGGATTATTAGTATTGATGATATTGTAGATGTGATTCAACAGGAAAATACAGAGGATATATATGGATTAGGGAAAATTAGTAGTGTTGAGAAAGCAGTGGAAATAAACTATTCAAAGGCTTCGGTTTTAACTCTATTTAGAGAAAGAATAGTTTGGCTTTTTGTGCTTCTTCTTTTTGGGACATTTATTTCTAGTGAGCTTCTTAAAGGATATAGAAGAATACTACAATCAGCAGTAGCATTGGCATATTTTATTCCTATGCTTATGGATTCAGGAGGAAATGCGGGTTCCCAATCATTAACAATGGTTGTAAGAGCTTTGGCACTTGGACAAATATCTGTAACTGAAGCGAGAAAGATATTTCTAAAAGAGATATTTACAGGATTTATTTCGGGAGTTGCAATGGGTTTAATTGCATTTTTTGCTGTTTTGGTGATTCAAGCATTTAATTATAAATTAGCAGTAACAGTTTCGGTTGCTTTAACGGCTGTAATAACGCTTGCTACATTATCAGGTGCATTGCTTCCTCTTTTATTTAAAAAGATCGGCGTTGACCCCGCAGTTTCTGCAAGTCCTTTTATAACAACAGTAGTGGATGCTACTTGTATAATAGTATACTTTGAAATTGCAAGTAAACTGTTTTTGTAATTTTTTATGCGATATATTAATTCTAAATGTATAATATTATACCATAAGAGTATAAATGAAAATGATAAATTTGTTACTGTCTATTCAGAGGCTCTTGGGAAAATTAAAATATTTGCTAAAGGGTTACGAAAAATTAAAAGTAAGTTGTGTTCATCATTGCAGCCTTTGAATTATATTATTATCCAACTATACAAAAATCCTTTAAGGGATTATTATATTGTTACTGGTACTGAACTGATAAAGGATTTCAATGCTATAAAAAAAGAAATCAGAAAGCTTATGGTAAGTTTTCAAATAATTGAACTGATTGATAATTTAATAACAGAACAAGAAAAAAGTAAGGATGTTTTTAAATTATTATTGGAAACACTGGTTTATTTAGAAAGTTTTAATGAAGAAGAATTGGTTTTCATTTTTTTTGCTTTAAGGTTATTTTCTTTAGAAGGTTATAGATTAATGTTAGATAGATGTGTTGAATGTGATAAACTTATAGATAGCCAGTTTAAATTGAGTTTGAGAAAAGGAGGGCTTGTTTGTAGTAAATGTATGAATGAATTTCCTTATGGACAGGATGTTTCTTTAGGAGTAAAAAAGTATTTGGAAAAACTTTTAAATAGTGATATCAATTATCTAAATATTCTCAAAATTGACAAAAAATTAAAACAGGAACTAAAGAATATTGTTTATACTTATATAACAGAAAATATTGGTAAGGTGTTGAATAGTTCAAAGGTAAAGGAAGAAATAAAACAATGAATTTTCAAGCAGTTGTTACAAGGCTTAATCTATTCTGGGAAAAACACGGTTGTCTTCTTTTATATCCTTATGATGTGGAAAAAGGTGCTGGGACTTTTAATCCTGCTACCTTTCTTAGGTGTTTAGGTAAGGAGCATTGGAAGGCTGCATATGTTGAACCTTCTCGTAGGCCTACAGATGGGAGGTTTGGTGTAAATCCAAATAGACTTAGAAAACATTTTCAGTATCAAGTTATATTGAAACCTTCTGAAACAGATGTAAGAAAGGTATATATTGAAAGTTTAAAAAAACTTGGAATTTATCCTGCTCAGCATGATATAAGATTTATAGAAGACAACTGGGAATCTCCTACATTAGGAGCATGGGGAATTGGTTGGGAAGTGTGGTTAGATGGATTAGAGATTACTCAATTTACATATTTTCAGCAGATAGGGGGAATAGATTTAGATATTATCCCTGTTGAAATAACATATGGTCTTGAAAGAATTGCTATGTATATTCAAGGAAAAAGTAATATTTTTGATATAGAGTGGTCCGAAGGTATAACATATGGTAAACTTTTTCTCCATGCAGAGCAAGAGTTTTCCTCTTTCAATTTTGATTTAGAAAATAAAGAAAATCTTATAAATCTTTACAGGCTTTATAAAAATCAAGCAAGAACCTTGTTAGACAAAAATCTTATTTTACCTGCATATGATTTTGTGATGAAATGTTCTCATGTGTTTAATATATTAGATGCTTCTGGTTCAATAAGTATTATGCAGAGAACATCTTATGTAAACGAAATTAGAAAACTTTCTTGTCAAGTAGCAAAGATGTATCTGGAACACATTAAAAATTCTCAGACAGAGAGGGGTTAGTATTTTGGAGAATGTAAAAACCTCAAACTTATTTTTAGAAGTAGGAGTTGAAGATATTCCTTCATATGCTTTTTCTTTAGCTTTGAAACAACTAAGAGAAAAAGTGGCTGATAGATTTAATAAGGAACGTTTAAATTATAAAGATATATACTGTCTTGGTACTTGTAGAAGGTTGGTGGTTTATGTTAATGAATTGAATGAAAAACAAATCCCTTTAAGAAAGGAGATTTTTGGACCTCCGAAAAGTAAAGCTTACGACAAAGCAAATAGACCAACCTCTGCTCTTCTGGGGTTTATAGACACCTATAAGGCTTCGCCTAAAGATATTAAAATTTTAAGAAAGAATAAAGGAGAGTATGTAGGTTTAATAAAAGAAGAAAGTGGTAGAGCCACTAGTGAAATATTAAAAGAGATTCTTCCTGAGATTATTTTAGGAATAAGTTTTCCAAAATCAATGTATTGGGAAGAAAAAGATATTAAATTTATCAGACCCATAAGGTGGATTTGTTGCTTTTTAGGAACGAAATTAATAAAATTTAAAATAGGTTCAATAAAAACTGAAAAGAAGACTTATGGCCATTTTTTCTTAACGCCTTCTGCGATTTCTTTAAAGGAGGCTGTTTCTCTTCAGAGATATAAGAAAATTCTTGCGAATAAATTTGTTATAGTTGACCCAGAAGAAAGAAAGTCCTTGATTAAAAAAGGTATTCAGCAGAAGATAAAGAAGATTAATTCAATAGATTCAGTCTCAATTAGAATTCATAAAGAAGAAAACCTTATTAATGAGATAACAACATTGGTTGAATATCCCACAGCAATTTTAGGTAAATTTGAGGAGAAATACCTGTCTTTGCCACCAGAGGTTCTTATAACTTGTTTAAAACATTATCAGAAGTTTTTTGTATTAGAAACTGAAAAAGAAGAAATTCTTCCTTATTTTATCGGAATAAGGGATGGAATTTCTGAATATATGGAGGTGGTCAGAAAAGGTTACGAGGCTGTTGTTAAGGCTCGGTTAGAAGATGCACAGTTTTTCTTTAATCAGGATTTAAAAAAAGAAATCAGCAAGTATGTTGAAGATTTAAAAGGAATAGTTTTTCATGAAAGATTGGGGTCTCTTTACGATAAGACACTGCGTATAGTTTCTATAAGTGAGAAAATAAGCAGTATTCTTCATTTGTCGATAGATACAATTGAAAATATTAAGAAAATTGCTTTTCTATCTAAAGCGGATATTTCAACAAAAATGGTGTATGAGTTTCCAGAATTGAGAGGAACAATGGGGAAAATATATGCAACCTTTTCAAAAGAAAATAAAATTATAGCTGAGTCTATTGAACAGCACTACTGGCCACTGCCAAATGAAGATTCAATGCCTTCATCAATAGAGGCAACAGTGGTTTCTTTAGCTGATAGATTTGATACTTTATATGGTTATTTTTCATTAGGGATAATACCCACAGGGTCTGAAGACCCTTATGGATTAAAATCAGAATCTAGTGCAATTGTAAGAATGTTAGAGAATAAAGAATTAAATTGTTCTTGGGTTAAAATAGTTGATTTTGTTGAAAAAGAGTATGAAAATATTTTAAGTGAAAGTGAAAAGGTTAAACAAAAATTAATAGAGTTTCTTAAACAAAGGATTGAACTGCTTTTTGAGCAAAAAGGATTTTCCTATGATGAAATAAGAGCGGCAATGGAAGTAGGTTTTGAAAATATATATAATCTTCATCTAAGACTGAAAGCACTTGTACAATTCAGAAACTCAGAGAAGTTTAAAGATTTAATATTAATGTGTAAAAGAGCAAGAAATATTATCAAACAAGCAGAAAAAAAAGGAGTCTTAATTCATCAGAACATTGTAATTAAACAGGAGCTTCTTTATGAAAAAGAAGAAAAAGATTTATTTTATAAAATAACAGAAGTTGAAAGAAGTATCTCTGGAAATAGAGATTATTATGAGAATCTGTGTTTTATTGTTGACATTGCTCCGTATATTAATAAATTTTTTGATAAAGTGTTAGTAATGTGTGAAAATAATAAAATAAAAAATAACAGATTAGCAATACTCAATAAAATTTTATCACTATCTTATACGATAGGAGATTTCGCAAAAATTTCATATTCTTTAGAGTAATTATGTAAAAAGAAAGGAGCGCAAAATGGGCAAAAAGTATGTTTATTTTTTTGGAGATGGGAAGGCTGAGGGAAATGTTTCTTTAAGAAATCTTTTAGGGGGTAAAGGAGCAAATCTGGCAGAGATGACAAATCTTGGAGTATCTGTTCCTGCCGGATTTACAATAACCACTGAAGTTTGTATTGAATATTATAAAAATAACTATCAATATCCAGAAGAGTTGAAAACCCAGGTTTTAGAAAATCTGAAACGAATAGAGAAAGTTATGGGAGCAAAATTTTCAGATACAGACAATCCACTTTTAGTTTCTGTTAGGTCAGGAGCAAGGGTGTCAATGCCTGGAATGATGGATACAATTTTAAATCTTGGATTAAATGATTCAACCGTTAAAGGTCTTATAAAAAACACCAATAATGAAAGATTTGCGTTTGATTGTTATAGAAGGTTTATTCAGATGTATGGAAATGTTGTGATAGGGATTGAGCATGCAGAGTTTGAGAAAATTATTCAGAACAAAAAAGATAAAAAAGGTGTAAAATTAGACACCGCACTTGATACAAATGATTTAAGAGAGATTATGTTAGAATCAAAGAATATTATAAAAAAGAACACAAAGAGAGATTTTCCTGAAGACCCTTATGAACAGTTGTGGGGCGCAATTGGTGCAGTTTTTAAATCTTGGAATAACAAAAGAGCTATTGAGTATAGAAAAATTCATAATATTCCAGAAACATGGGGGACAGCTGTAAATGTTCAAGCCATGGTATACGGAAATATGGGAGAAGATTCAGCAACAGGCGTTGCTTTTACCCGAGACCCATCAACCGGCAAAAAGGTCTTTTTTGGAGAGTATCTTCCCAATGCTCAAGGAGAAGATGTAGTTGCGGGGATTAGAACACCAAGACCTTTAAATAAGTTAGATAAAAAAGATTCATCATTGCCGTCTTTAGAAGAACAAATGCCTAAGATTTATAAGGAGTTAGTTGGTATTTATAAGAAACTTGAAAAACATTATAAGGATATGCAAGATATTGAATTTACTATTCAAAAAGGCAAACTATATCTTTTACAAACAAGAACAGGTAAAAGAACTGCTATGGCTGCTGTGAATATTGCGGTTGATATGGTGGAGGAAGGATTGATAGATAAAAAAACCGCTGTGAAAAGAGTTGAACCACATCAGATTGATCAGCTTCTTCATCCAATGATTGACCCTAAAGTAAAGGTTAATGTAATAGCGAAAGGATTACCTGCTTCTCCAGGTGCAGCCACTGGTAAGGTTGTATTTTCAGCAGATGACGCGATGAAAGAGGGGAAAAACGAAAATGTAATCCTAGTAAGACTTGAAACTTCTCCAGAAGATATTGGAGGTATGAACATAGCTCAAGGAATACTGACAGGAAGAGGAGGTATGACAAGCCATGCAGCTGTTGTTGCTCGTGGGATGGGTAAACCCTGTGTTGCAGGATGTTCAGCGTTAAATATTAATTATAACAAAGAAGAATTTTCAGTAAAGGATTATATAGTAAAAAAAGGTGATTGGATAACAATTGATGGAACAACAGGTAATGTCATTATAGGAAAGGTTTCTATGATTAAACCTTCACTTTCTGGGAATTTTGAGAAGATTATGAAGTGGGCAGATAATATAAGAAAAATTGGAGTAAGAGCAAATGCTGATACACCTATTGATGCAAAAACCGCCAGGAAATTTGGAGCAGAAGGAATAGGCCTTTGTAGAACTGAACATATGTTTTTTGGTGAAAAAAGAATTACTGCAGTTAGAGAAATGATTTTAGCAGAAAATGAGGAGGGGAGAAAAAAGGCGTTAGCAAAACTGCTTCCACTGCAAAGAGAAGATTTTAAAGGGATTTTTAGAGAGATGGAAGGCTTACCTGTAATAATTCGGTTATTGGACCCTCCTTTACATGAATTTCTTCCTCATACAGAAAAGGAAATTGAGCAACTATCAAAAGAAATGTCAATTCCTTTTGAGGCATTAAAAGCTAAAGTAGAAAGTTTGAAAGAGGCTAATCCAATGTTAGGACATAGAGGATGTAGACTTGGAATTACATATCCCGAGATTACTATGATGCAAACCCAGGCTATATTTGAGGCGGCATGTGAACTAAAGAAAAAAGGAGTTGATGTTATTCCTGAAGTGATGGTACCATTGGTAGGTTTTGATGAAGAGTTCAAAAACCAAAAAGAGGTTATTAAATCTGTTGCTGAAAGAATTATTAAAAAATTCAATGTGAAATTGAATTATCTTATTGGAACAATGATTGAAGTACCAAGGGCTGCATTAACAGCTGATAAGATTGCAAATGAAGCAGAATTCTTTTCCTTTGGAACAAATGACTTAACTCAAATGACATTAGGTTTTAGTAGAGATGATGTAGGAAAATTTGTTCCAGGGTATATAGAAAAAAATATTCTAAAAGAAAATCCATTTTCTACATTAGATACAGAAGGTGTTGGTCAACTTGTGAAAATTGGGATTGAAAAAGGAAGGAGTTCAAGGAAAAAACTTGAAATAGGAATCTGCGGTGAACACGGGGGCGACCCTGCATCTGTTAAGTTTTGTCACAAAGTAGGAATGAACTATGTTTCTTGTTCTCCGTATAGGGTTCCTATAGCCCGTCTTTCTGCAGCTCATGCTGTTTTAGAAGAAAAATGAATATTGCGTTATTTACAGATACCTATAAACCAGAGATTAATGGCGGTGTAAGAGCAGTTGAAATGATATATGAGGGCCTTATAAAAATAGGCCATAATGTTATAATTGTTGCTCCATCTGTATTTGGAGAAAAAAGCAAAGATAATATATTCAGAGTAAGGTCTATCCCTTTTCTATTTCAAAAAGAAAGACGTGTCGCTTCTTTATGGTCAAAAGAAGTAACAGAAAAAACACTAAATAAACTTAATATTGAGATTATTCATAGTCATACACCTTTCTCTATTGGGATTATT
>CAYYAU010000019.1:0-11404 GCA_964469765.1 uncultured Clostridia bacterium
TAAAGGTGATTTAACTACCCAGATTTCTTTTAGGACAGGTGATGAGCTTGGGTCTCTTGGAGAGTTATATAATACCACGATAAACAATTTTAAACAAAAACTTAAAACATTTTTAGACGAATTAGAAATAATAAAACAAAAAGCTCAAGATGAGCAAACAAAGTCAAGTATAGAAAAACTTATCTCACAGTTTAAAAATAGTGAAACAGGATTTAAACTTTCCTAAAAGCAGATTTACGAAAAAAGAGAAACTGTTGATTTTTCTGGTTTTTAATTTTCTATTAGGATTGTCTCTTTTTCTTCTACATAGATTCTTTCCATTTTAATCACTACACAATAACAAAATAAAATGAGTCTCACTCCTTTAATACTTGCCACTTTAAGCTTTGTTGTAGGAATAATAATCTCTAATTTTCTCAATGAGAAGTTTTATCAATTCTTTTTAATTTTGGTGTATATAACCTTTATACTAACTGTAGTATTTGCAGTAAGAAAAAATAGAATTTATAAGATTTTGCTTCTTCTTTTATTTTTATTTTTTTCTTCTGCTTTTACTCTTAAGAAAAAACAGACATTTTCCAAAAATTTAAACATATTAAGAAAATTTGAGAAAAAAGAGGTAGCAATAAAAGGAAAGATATTATCACATCCATATGTGAAATATGGTAATGAGGTTTTTATTCTTAAGATTAACAGCATTAATAAAAATAAGATAAATGGAAGAATACTTGTATACCTTCGGCAGAGAAACAATAAGAAAATTTATAGAGGCCAGATATTATTTATTAAAGGAAAACTTGCTTTTCCAAAATCAAGATACTATTTTAATTGGAAGAGGCATTTTTATTATAGAGAGATTCTGGCAGTTTTGTTTGGAAGGGACATAACAGTTATAGAAGAAAAAAACATATTGGTTTTCTTTTCAAAACTTAGAACTAAAATTGAAGAAATAATTGATACAATTCTCCCATTAGAATATTCCTCTACACTTAAAGCAATACTGTTAGGAAGGAAAAGAGAGCTTTCTAAATTTAGACTTTCCACCTTTAGGAAAACAGGTATTATCCATATTTTAACAGTCAGCGGGCTTCATGTTGGTTTAATTCTTCTTTCAGGGTATTTATTCTTTAGTTCTTTGGGAATTTCTATAAGATTAACTATCCTATTGATAACAGTCCTTATTGTTTTTTATACATTTATTATAGGAGATTCACTTCCTGTATACAGAGCCAGTATTATGAGCATATGTGGTCTTTTGGCTTATTTTTTAGGGCGGGATAAACATTTGTATAACAGCTTATTTTTAGCAGCGTTAATACTTCTTTTCATAAATCCATTTTCACTTTTTTATTTAAGTTTTCAGCTTTCATTTCTTTCTGTTTTCGGGATTCTATACCTTTTTGGTTTTTTTGAAAATTTGTTTAGTTTTTTACCAGGAGTAATAGCAAAATCTTTTGCCATTTCATGTTCGGCTCAACTTTTTATTTATCCATTACTTGCTTATAATTTTGGTGAGATTTCTTTAATTTCTCCTTTGACTAACATAGTGGTGATTCCAATTGTATGGATTATTGTAAGTAATGGGCTTGTTGGGATTATTGTGTATATATTTGTTCCAATTTTAGGAGTTATATATGGTTATGCTAACCAATTTTTTATTTTAGCATTAACCAAAACAGTGGAGTTTTTAGGCAGTTTCTCTTTTGCTTCAGTTGAACTAAAAAAGCCCTCTCTGTTATTTTTTGTTATTTATTACCTAATATTGTTATCTTTTCCTATGTTTTATAGAAAATTACAATCTAAGAAGTAAACAGTTTAGTTTAGAAAAAAGCTTGACATAAGAGTAATTTTGTGGTATAAATATATTAGGAAAAAGTATATTGGGTAATCCGGAAGGAAATACACTTGCCCGATAAAGGCAAACCCATTGTAAAATGGGGGCTTCGCCGTGGACTGGCGAATCCTCCGAGTTAAATCGGGGGAGCAAAGCCAACAGCCCTGAACCACAGGGGTTCAGGGGGCTGGGTTACCGAAGGAGAGTGTAGATGCTACTTTATAAAGCCAATTTGTGTCTTTTAAGCAGAGGTGCAAATTGGCTTTTTATTTTAATAATCCTTTTTCTTTTTTCCTTCCCTGTATATGGCATTAAAGGAACAGGTGGTCAACCGGGTGCTTTCCTCTCGTGGGGTGCAGGTGCAAGGTCTTTAGGAATGGGGAAAGCTTTTGTGGGATTGGCAGATGATGCTTCAGCAAGTTATTGGAATCCAGCAGGCCTTGCCCAGATGGATAGAAGAGAAATTACAGCTTTGCATGCATTATTATGGGCAGGAACAATTTATGATTTTATAAGCTATGTCCACCCCGTAGCTGGAGTTGGAACAGTTGGAATAAGTGGAACGAGACTTTATCTTGGTGGATTTGAAGGAAGGGATAAGGATAATTTTTTTACCCATAGATTTGAGGATATACAGAGTGCATATGGAATAAGTTATGGTAAACAGATAATAGACACATTAGCATTGGGATTAAATTTAAAGTATATGAGCCATAGTTTAGACAACCATATAAATGGAAACTATATTTTGGATGCAGGGATGATATTTAAACCACCTCTTAGAAATCTCCAGTTTGGTCTTAATCTGCAGAATATCTTAGCTATAAAAACAGGTGAGGACACTCTTGATGAACTTCCAATAAATATTAGAATTGGATTAAATTTTAAGGCAATTAGAAATAGGTTGAACTTAAATGCGGATTTAGAGACCACAAAAGGTGTAAACAGATTTCATTTCGGAACAGAATACTGGGCATTAAGTACAGTTGCTTTAAGAATGGGAATGGACAGTGAGGAGTTTACATTAGGATTTGGGGTTAGGTATAGAGATTATTCTGTTGATTATGCTTTTGCAACTCATCCACTTGGTGGTTCACATAGATTTTCCGCAACTCTTAGATTTGGTCCTTCCATTACCATAGCAAGTGAGATAAAAGCAAGACAATACTTTGATGAATCTATTATTGCAAGTGAACATGGACTTTATCTAAAGGCTGTTGAAAAGTTAAACCTTGCATTGAGACTTGAGCCAAAGAATGAAGAGATAATAAGAAAACTTGAGCGTCTTGAGAAGATTGCCAAAATTATTCCATATTCAACGGGTGAAGAAAAAGAGGCACAGCTTATAAGAAAAGGAATTACTGCATATTTACAAGGGGATACTCAAACCCTTGTAAATGTTCTTCTCTATTTAAGGAGTATAAATCCAGAGAACCGGCAGGTATTGAATTTAATTAATGTGATGAAAAGTGAAAAAGGGGTTGTAATTCCTGAAGTGCCAACTACTAAAGGAATGAATCTCATAGATGAAAAACTGTACAAAGCACTTGATTATTTTTACGAAGGTAAGTATAATCTAGTTGTAAAGGAATGTCAGGATGTAATCACTTTAGATCCCAATAATGCATTGGCGTATAAAAGAATAGGGTCTGCATATTTTGCTATGGGTGATAAAATAAAAGCAAAACAGGCTTGGGAGAAATCTCTTCAGTTAAATCCAAAGGATGAAACACTTATTAGATATCTAAATGAGCTGAAGAAAGAATTAGGAGAAGAGTAAACAATGAAAAGGTATTTTCTTTTAACTCTAATAGTAATGAGTGTTTTATTATGTAGGTTGTTACTTTTTTCTGTTGATATCCCAGAGTATACTCAAATTATTGCCCAAAAGATGCAATTAGAAGAGAAAATGGAACAGCAGGTAAATGAGATATTGGTTCGCTTACTTGGTCCTAATAAAGCAAAGGTTATCATAACAATTACTCCAAATGTTGAAAGGTCAAAAACTGAAATTGAGATGTGGGCGCAAAAAGGAACAAAAGGAAAACCAGGACGTAAAGGTGTTACTGGTATTGGTGTTACTGGTGGTGCTGGAAAGACTACCCCTTCAACTACTAAAATAAAGGAGGTTCTTCCAGGAATTCCATTGAAAAAGGATTTGATTGAAAGAGCCTCTATTACAACAGCAACTGAAGAAAAAACACCTCAACAAGAAAGTCAAGGTCTAAGAAAAAGTGTAGAAAGTATTATTAAACTTCCACCAACATTCATAAAAAAGATTACAGCCATTATTGTGATTGACAGGAAGGTAAATGATGCTGTGGTTGCTACAATAGAATCTCTTGTAACAGATGTGTTAGGTATTAAAAAGAAAAGAGGAGATAATCTTATAATTAAAAAGGTAAGATTTGTTTCTGGTAAGTCTTTCTGGAGAATATTTGGTACTTGGCAGTTCTTCATTATATTTTTAATTCTTTTTGCATTAGGGATTTTAGCATTATTTCTGTTTGGACCTTTTAAGGGCTTTATGAAGAATCTGTTAGATGTGATAAGGGGCTTTTTACCTGGTGCAGCGTCAGTGTCAAATGTTTCAAGTATGGAAGAAAATGAAGAAGAAACAGAAGAGGAAAAGCAAATCCCAGAGATTCCTAAAGAGGTTTCTTTAGAAGAAGAGCCTTCCCAAGGAGGTGAGGAAGAGATGCCTTTTGAACCATTTAAATTTGTACAAAAAGCTAATTTGAAGAAGTTGCTTTATTTAATAAAAGATGAAAAACCACAAACAATTGCCACTATTATAGATTTTTTATCTCCACCACAAGCTGCTAAGGTTGTTGCAGCATTACCTCCGGAAATAAGAGCAGAGGTTGCTTTAGAGGTAATTAAAATGAGGACGGTTTCTAAAGATAGAATTGCTCAAATTGCCGAACTTATCAAGCAGAAGATAGACTATGTAGGTGGTGGAATAGATAAGTTTACAGAGCTTTTAGATTTAATGGATGATGAGAGTAGAGAAATAGTATTAAAATCTATTGAAGAGAAATATCCAAATGTTGTAGATAAATTAAAAGAACGGGTGTTTACCTTTGAGCAAATTGTGGATTTAGACGATGCTGTAGTAAGGATAATAGTGGAGAATATAGAGACATCAACATTGGCTATTGCGTTACGGAAGGCTAATGAGAAAGTAAAGGATAAGATTATACATAATATGCCTGAAGAGGCTATTGCGGTTTTAAAGGAAGAGATGGAGTTTGGTAAACCAGCAACTGACCAGAATATCTTTGATGCTCAATTAAAGATTGTTGAGACAATAAAGAGGTTAGAATCCGAAGGAAGAATTGCTATAAGGAAAGGATTAGAAGTGTCTGGTTTAGATGAAGATGAGATTAATAGAGAAGAAAGAATTAACCTTTTGAAAGAGTTAGAACAGATGTCCAGCTCTAAAGTGACAGATAATGAGAAAGCTTTTCAGTTTTACAATGCTGGGATTGATTATTACAAAGCAGGAAAGTATGAAGAGGCAATTTCAGAATTTAAGAAGAGTTTGGAATACAATGATTCGATTTGGCAGACCTATCAATATATAGGAAGTTGTTATTATACTTTGGGTAATGAAAAGGATGCTTTTGATTTCTATAAAAAGGCATTAGAAATAAATCCTGATAATAAAGAGTTAAGTAATTGGTTGAAAACCCATACGAAGTAAAAATATAAAAAGGTCACAATTATGGCAGAAGAAAAGGATAAGAAGAAAAAAGATTTTGTTCCACCACCTCCTCCTCTTAGTGATATAACCCCACCACCTTTAAAGAAAGAAATCAAAAAGAAAAAAGAGTCTTCCTTAGAAGAGAAGAAAGTTTCTAAAGAAAAAAGACCGCCTATTCAAGAGGAATCACTTACTGAATTAGAAGAGCTTGTTGCTATTTTAGAAGAAGAGAATAAGAAAATTAAAGATGAATTGAGAAAAAAAGAGCTTCAAGAAAGAATAGAAAAAGAGAAAAGAGAATTAAGACTTAATGAATTAGAAAGAAGATTAGAAGAAGAAAGAAAGAAAGTTTGGGAACAAGCCCTCAAGATTAAAGAGGATGAAAAAAATGCTATTAAGATTGAAAATGCGTTAAAGGAGGTGCTGGAAAAAACAACAAAAGAAAAGGAAATCCAGGATATTGCTGAGGAAAAGGAAAGAGTTGTTGAAGAGTTAAGAAAACTTCAGATTGAATTGACAAAAGCAAAAGAAGAAAAAAACGCTTCTTTAGAAAAGGAGAAATCAAGGTGGCAGGAGGTAATTAAACAAAAGGATAAAGAGATTGACAGTCTAAAGATGGAAATGGTTTCTCTAAAATCAGAATTAAAAGCTGAGTATCAAATTCAAAAAGAAATTTTTCATCAAAAAGAGATGGGTTTAGAAAATGAGAAAAAGGAATTGAAAGAAAAGTTTGATTTAGAAAAGAGACAATTACAACAGGCATTGGATGAACAGATTCATTTGGCTGAGAACATACTTAAGGAAAATGAAAAGGAAAAGATAAAATGGGAAGACTCAATTCATAACTATCAAAGTAAGATAGAAGATTTAAAAAAGGAGATGCTTGATAAAGAACTACTCATAAAGAAACAGTATGAAGAACAGATTAATCAATTTAGACATAAAGAAGACCAGTTAATAAGACAGAATGTGTTATTAGAACAGCAGATAAAGAGTTTTCAGGAAAGAATAAACGATGAGAAAGAAAATAGAGTAAACTATGAAAAACGGTTCTATGATAAACTTAATTCTCAAAGGGAAATTATTGAAGAGAAAAATAATGAAATAGAAAGATTAAAACAGACAATTGAAAGATTAGTTAGCCAACTAAAAGAAAAAGAAGAAAATGTTAGTTTAATAGAAGAAAAAATAAAGTTAAAAGAAGAAAAGTTATATAAGATTGAGCAACATTATAAGAATTCAATTCAGAAATTATTAGACCAGATTGAAGAAGAAAAAGAGGAGAAAAATCAGTTAGAACAAAAGAAGATATTGGAATTAGAAGAAATAAAAAAACAAACTAAAGAAAATCAATATCAGTGGCAAGATATAATTAAACAGAAAGAATCCATTATTTTAGAAAAAACAGATATTATCAATTCACTTAAAAGAGAACTTTCTTCAGTAAAAGAGGATTATCGCTACTCAATTGACAAATTGGAGAAAAGATATTTTGGCACATTGAAAGAAAAAGCCAGAGAAATTCAGTCTTTAAAGGAAGAAATTATAAAACTTAATACCCAAATTAAGATAAGAAATGATAAAAGTTAATCGTTTAGATGGGAAAAATTTTATTTTAAATGCGGAATTGATTGAGACTGTTGAAACTACCCCAGACACATTGATTACACTTACTAACGGAAACAAGTTTGTTGTTAAGGAATCAGTTGAGGAAATTATTAATAAAGTAATAGAGTATAGAAAAAGAGTTATTGAAGCAAAAAAGACGAGGTAAAAGATGGACCTTGCTACAATTATAGGAGTAATTAGTGGAATTATATTAATATTTATTGCGATAGTAATGAGAAAAGGTGGATTAGCATTATTTATTAATGTGCCTTCTATGTTTATTACCTTTGGAGGTGCATTTGCTGCTACACTGGTTAATTATCCCTTAAGACAGGTTATAAATGTATTTAAAATTGCAAAAAAGGTGTTGACTGAAAAGGAAGAGAATCCATTAGAGTTAATTAACAAATTTATATATTATACGAAGATTGTAAATAAAGAAGGGAGATTAGAATTAGAAAAAGAGATAAAAAAAATTAAAGGAAATGAGTTTTTAAAAAAAGGACTTAGACTTGTGGTAAGTGGTGCTGACCAGGAGTTGATTCGTTCTGAATTAGAAACTGAATTAATATTTTTAGAGGAAAGGCATAAGATTGGGCAAGAGATATTTGTTACATTAGGAACATATTCCCCTGCTTTTGGTATGATTGGAACTATTATGGGTTTAATTCTTATGTTATCAAGGATTGAGGATCAAAGTCAAATAGCAGCAGGGATGGCTGTGGCTTTACTTACAACATTTTATGGAGCATTATCAGCTTATTTAATATTTCTTCCAATAGCTGGTAAACTTAAAAGGAGAAGTGAAGAAGAGATATTCATCAAACAAGTAGTTATTGAAGGGATTCTTTCATTGCAAGCTGGTGAGATTCCAAGTATTATGGAAGCAAAATTAAAAGCGTATATTTCTCCTGCATTAAGAAAAGAGGCTTTAAGAAAACCAATTATTCAATCTGTTTCTGGGTCTGAACAGAAAAAAACCGCAACTATTCCAAAACAGCAAGAGAAACCCGGAATCAACCCTCAAAAGAAGTAGGAATAGAATATGCCAAGCATTCTATCAAGAAAAAATAAAGATAACACTATTCAGGTTGGAAAACCCTCACCTCCATGGATGCTTACCTATTCTGATTTAATGACACAAATTCTAATCTTTTTTGTTATGATGTTTGCCTTAGCGAGTGCTATGAATGAAATGCAGTTGCTTAAACTAAAAAAAAGAATTAGCCATTATGTTAAAGAAAAACACCTTGAAGAGGTCATTGGACTTACTATAAATGAGAAAGGATTAATTATTTCATTAAGAGAAAAAATAATGTTTAATAGTGGAGAAGCGGTAATTTTCCCTTCGGCAAAAAAGATGTTAAGTGAGATTTCTACATTTGTTATTCCCGCTCCAAATGAGATTGCTGTGGAAGGTCATACTGATAATGTTCCAATAAGTAAAAGATTAAAAAGTAAATATGCAACTAATTGGGAACTTTCTACAGCAAGGGCAACAAATGTAGCAAGATATCTTATTGAAGGAATGAAGGTAGAACATAAACAGATTTTGAAAGATGCAGGTTTTAGGACAATTAGTGACCTTATTCACCTTACTATTCCCGAACTTATGAGAAAGACAAATCTAAGTAAGGTTCATGCTTTTTATTTACTTTCTATTGTTAAAACCATAGCTTTAGAAGCCGGTGCTATAAAAAAATTTGATAGTGATGATGGTACCGAACGGATTAGATATTGGCAAAGATTTCTGGAGTTAAAGGACGAAAAGGATTATGAACATCTTAATTTAATACTAAAGATGCCAGTTAATATAATTAGACCATTTGCTTTTGATCCAAAGAGGATTTCATCAGCGGGTTATGGTAAATACCATCCAATTGCAGGGACAGTTGCTAAACAAACCGAAAAACAGAGAAACCTTAATAGAAGAGTGGATATCGTTGTTAAAAGGATTGGTTCAAGCCTCAAACGCAAAAAAGGAGTAAAAAAGATTCTTTGAGAGAATCCCCTATCAATAAGTCCATCTCTATAATATTTTATATTTTACTTTTTATCCTTCCATTAGTTATTTTCCCTTTCATTAATGATAGCGTTAGCCTTGCCAAAATAACAGTTTTGAGATTATTGGTTTTTATACTTTTAATTCTCATTTTAATAAGAATTTTTAAAGAAAAAAGAGTAATTCTTTATTCCACACCCTTAGATATTCCTATTTTATTTCTTTTTATTTCAAATCTGTATGCCTGTATATTTTCATTCTTACCTGTTTTAAGTTTTTGGGGAATGTATAGATTCTATTTTGCAGGATTCTATACCTTTACTATTTATGTCTTGCTATTTTATATTGTAACAAACTCAAAAGAGATAAAATCTGAATCAATAATGAAAATAATACTTTTTTCAAGTTTTTTTGTCAGTGTATATGGACTCTTACAGTATATAGGATTAGATTTCTTTTATAAACAAAAAACACGAATAATTTCAACATTAGGTAATCCTAATTTTCTTGGTGCATATATGGCAATGGTTATCCCTTTGACATTGGGAATGTTTTTTGAGAAGAGAAACACTGTGTTCTATTTCCTTTTGATTCTTTTTTTATCCGTACTCTCTTTTACAGGTTCAAGGGCCAGTATGCTTGCAACTGTATTTAGTATAGTTTTGTTTTTTTATTTTGTAAAAGAGAAAATCAAAAATAAGGGAAAGATTACTATTATTTTTGCATTGCTTATTATTGTTATTATTATTTCACCTTTAAGAAATAGGTTTTTTACTATGTTTAATCTGAATGATACGAATATAACATCAAGAATAAAAGGATATATTGCTGTGTTAAAGGTTATCAAAGAACACCCTTTCTTAGGAACAGGGCTTGATACCTTAACTCTATTCTTTAGACAAAAAATCCCTAAAGATTTTTTAAAAGTAACGCCAATACTTTCTCAAGCAGGATATGCTCATAATTTCATTTTACAAAGGGGTTTAGAAACAGGTATTATAGGTCTTGGGATTTTTATCTGGTTTATTATTGTTGCTTTTAGAGTGGTTTATAGGCAATGTTATTCAAGGGAAAACCCAAACTATATTTTAGTTGGAGTTCTCTGTTCTCTTTCATCACTTTTGATTCAGTCACTTTTTAGTTTTAGTGTTATCACAACATCAGTTTTATTTTGGGTTCTTTTAGGGATAGGAATAAAAGAAGAAGCAAAAAAAAGAAAAGAGATTATTATTAATAAAAAGATTTTATACGGTTTAACCATACCTCTTATATTTATTGTATTATATCTGAAACCCCTTATTATAAATCCCGTGGTTGCTGATTATTATTTTCTTAAAGGAAAAAAGGAAAATAATCTTTTCTTAAAGATAAAATATCTTTCAGAAGCAACTGCTTTTTTTAATAAACTTCCTCAATATTATATCTCATTAGGAAAGGCTTATTATGTAGGATATAAAGAAAATGTTTTTTCTAAAAAGGAGTTAGAGAAGGCTTCTATATCCTTTAAAACCGCCATAAGGATAAATCCTTACAGTGCTTTATCATACAATGGTTTAGGATTGGTATATCTTTCATTATCAAAAGAAAATAAAGATAATGAATTATATAAATTAGGCATGCAGGCTCTAAAGAAAGCTGTTTTACTTGACCCATTTTTAGTGCCTGCTCTGGTTAATTTGGCATTTGAATATGAAAAAAAACAAGAAACAAAGAAAGCAGAGGAGTATTATCTTAAAGCTATATCAATTGACCCCTCTAATGAATTAGCACGATTCAATCTTGGCTGTATCTATGCAAGGGAAAATAAAAAAGAAAAGGCTATTTATCAGTGGAAAAAGGTTTTAGAGATTAATCCTTTACATCACAAAGCCCAGCAATATTTAAAGATTCTCCAATAGGAGAACATAGAAAGGGTTCAGCCAAATGCTAATTCGCTTCCCCGGAAGTACTGCAGACATGCGGTTGTTTGATGAAAAAGCCCAAAAATTTAAAATCTAAATCTCTTCCTAATATAGTGTAATTTTTTCCTCTTTTTTTTGTTATTACTCCTTTACAGTATTAATATTTTTTTGTATACTTAATTATATGAGAAAAAAGGATACCTTTATTACTTTTGCTCAGAATACAACAGTATTTATATGTGTATTATTATTTGGTATTTTTTCATTAATATTTTATAGATTAAATTCATTTTTAAAAAAAGACATTTCAGTGGTATGTTTTTTGAAAGATAACTTTCCATCTGAAAAAATTA
>CAYYAU010000020.1:0-5062 GCA_964469765.1 uncultured Clostridia bacterium
TAGAACTTCTTGCAATTGATAAGTGGATGCTTACTGAGTATAACAATTTTCTTAGTTTAATAAATGAAGCAATTCTGACACTTGATATTAGTAGATATGCGAGAACATTATATGATTTCTTTTGGAGAAAATTTTGTGACTGGTATTTAGAACTCGCTAAACCAATTCTTTATAATAAAAAGGAAATAAAATCAGTTCATAAAGTTTTACAGTATGTGCTTTTAGGAATGATTAAAGTAATACATCCGGTTATGCCATTTATCACAGAAGAAATATATTCAATATTCCCTATAGATTCTAAAGAGAAAAGTGTTGTTTTAACAGCGTTTCCTAAACAGATAAAAGGGTTGATATTTCCTAAAGAACATAAAGAAATATCTATAATTAATAATTTAATCTATGCAATAAGAAATATCCGTAGTGAAATGAATATTGGGACAAAGTCAGAAGTCTCTGTGATATTTAATACCGAAAAAGAGGATATTATAAGAAGGAATGTTGATTATATAACACAACTTGCCAAAGTCGGAGAAATAAAAATAGGGAAGGGTATAAAAAGGCCAGATTCTTCAGCTATAGCGGTTGTTGAAGATATAGAAATTTATATTCCTCTGGAGGGGATTCTTGATTTTAGAAAAGAAAGACAGAGGCTTTTAAGATTACTTAAAAACGTTAATGAGGAGATTGAAAAAATAAAAGCTAAACTTGAAAATACTAAATTTGTTAATAAAGCGCCCCAAAATATTGTAGAGCTTCAAAAAGAAAAACTTGATATGTTAAAGTTAAAAAAGGATAAGTTGGAGAAAAATCTTTTATTATTGGAGGAGAAACGGCGTTAGAAGTTTAGAATAAACTTTTTTCAGAAAGGAAGAAATCTCTGTCAACCTACTAAACGGGAAAAACTAATACCATTCTATTCCTTTTGGAAAGAATCTTCTAATGGCGTAAAGAATAATGGCAAGAGAAGATGGTAGATTAGATAACGAACTAAGAAAAATAGTGATTAAACCAAATTACATACAGAATTCATCCGGGTCTGTCCTTATATCCTTTGACAAAACTATTGTTCTTTGTACAGCAAATTTGCAAGAAAATAAGGTTCCACCCCATCTGAAAGGATTAGGTACTGGTTGGGTAACCGCTGAATACAGCCTTCTTCCAGGCTCCACTTTAATAAGAAAAGAAAGAGAAAGGATAAAGATAAGCGGAAGAACATTAGAAATCCAGAGATTAATTGGACGGAGTTTAAGGTCTGTTGTTGATCTTTCTGCATTACATGAAAATACCATTATAGTTGACTGTGATGTTCTTCAAGCAGATGGTGGAACTAGGACAGTATCAGTTACAGGGGGGTATATTGCTTTAGTGTTAGCATTAAGACGTCTTAAAAAATTAGGAAAAATTGATAGTATGCCTGTAAAGGATTATTTATCAGCAATCAGTGTGGGTATAGTTGGTGATAAGATTCTGTTAGATTTAACATATGATGAGGATTCAAAGGCTAAAGTAGATATGAATGTCGTTATGAATGGTAAGGAGGAGTTTGTAGAGATTCAGGCAACTGGAGAAGAGTTCGCGTTTTCAAAGGATGTTTTTGATAAGATGCTTTCAGTAGCAAAAAAAGCAATTATACAAATTATTGAAGAAGAAAAAAAGGTTTTAGGAAGATTATTTAAAGAGTAAATAAACATATGAACATAACCGAAGTAGTTTTAGCTACAAGAAATAAAGATAAAATAACGGAGATAAAACAGATATTATCAGATTTAAATATCAGAATTCTGACGTTTATGGATTTTAAAGATTTTCCTATAGTTAAAGAAGATGGTAAAACATTAGAAGAGAATGCAATAAAAAAAGCAAAACAGATATGTTTATTTACTAATAGATTTTCTTTAGCTGATGATTCTGGATTAGAAGTGGACATCTTAAAAGGAAAACCCGGCGTTTTATCTTCGCGGTTTTCAGGTGAAGGCGCCAGTTATAATGATAATAATAACAAACTTCTTAGATTATTAAAGACAGTTCCTTTTAAAGAGAGAAAGGCGAAGTTCCATTGTGTTGCAGTACTTTTTTCACCTCAAGGAGAATACTGGATTCAACATGGCATATTAGAAGGATACATAGCAATGAAAAAGGTTGGAGATTTTGGTTTTGGTTATGACCCTTTATTTTTTCTTCCATCTTATAACAAGACAGTTGCTCAGTTTAACCTCAACGAAAAAAATAAGATAAGTCACAGAGCGATTGCTTTTAGAAAAATAAAGGATATAATAAAAGTATAGTTGGTATAAGTTAATGGAGATGCTATTAAAAGGCTCAGAGTTATGAGAAGAAGATTGAAGATATGGCTTATATTTCTTGGATTTATTATTATATGGATTATAATTTTTAATCTACTTAGGAAAGGACCATCCTCACAATTAAGCTTTGTTCAAAAAAAAGCCGAAGCAGTAAGTATGATAACAAAGGATGGAATAATTCTACAGGGAGTTTATAAACCACCAGAGTTTCCTAATGATTATGTGTTTGTTCTTTTACATGGTTTAGGTAGTTCAAAAGAGGAGTGGAATGAGTTTTCAGATAAACTAAGTTCGGTTGGATTTGGATATCTAAGGTATGATGCAAGGGGACATGGAGAAAGTATTAAGGATAAAAAAGAAAATCTTATAGACTTTCGATTTTTTTCATATAATGATTGGAACAAGATGGTTGATGATTTAGAAACTGTTGTTAAATTCTTAAAGAAAAAAGGAGTTTCTGATGAAAAGATAGGTCTTATTGGAGCGAGTTTAGGAGCAAATGTGTGTTTAAATTATGCTGTTAGAAACTATAAGATTCCTTTATGTATTCTTCTATCAGTAGGCATTCAGTATCAGTCAGTTTCAATTAAAGAGGCTATTAAAAAATTTGGGAATAGAAGGCTTCTTTTAGCAGTATCTCCCGGAGATAGATATGCTTATGAAAGTAATAAAATCATATTTAAAATAGCAAAAAGTTTAGGTACAGATGTTGAATTTATTGAAGGAGTAGGAAGTTTACACGGTGTTGAAATGTTTAAAAAAGGAATAGATAGCAAAATTATAGAATGGTTGAGAAGGAATATATAGGTTCTACAGAATATGAGATTTAAGTCTAAAACAAAATTAATAATTATAATTTTTATTATTTTAATCGGTAGTGGCAGTTATTTTCTTTATCGTGTAGAGAAGGAAAGATTTATTAAAGAATTTAATAAAAAGATTTTTAATCAACTTAAGAGTTTTTCTATTTCTTTAGGCAGTTTAAAAGAAGAGGCTGAAAGAAAAGTAATCTCCCAATATGCGGGGTTTATAAGTAAAAATTACAAATCCTTCCTTTACATTTTCTATTTCACTCCTCATAAAACAGTCTCTTCAGTCCCTCCAGAGTATGAGATGGTGATTAGCAAGACAATAATAAAAAATAAACCATTTATTTCAGACCGTCTTTATCCTTCCAAAAAAGTTGTATTGGGTAAAGGTAATAAAAAGATAGTTTTGATAAGCACCGTTGTTGGAAAGAAGCAAAATCCTTTGGGTAGAGTTTATTTTGGTTTTGATAAGGAAATTTTAGAGAATAGAATTTTTAAAGATTTAAAGCTAATAATTTTGGAAATCTCCATAGTGGCTTTATCTTTAATTCTTCTTTTTATAATATTGACCAGCTTTGTCAATAGAACGACAGTTAAATTTTTAGAAACGACCCTTACTGGTGTAAAAAAAATTAGTGAGGGTAATGTTAAATTCACATTTAAAAAAAGCAAGACAAAAGAATTTAACAGAATTATAGAAAATCTTACTTTGATACAGAAGAAAATAGAGATGTTAGAGTTAGCTCAAAAAGATTTTATTTCAGCCGTATCGCATGAACTGAAGTCCCCTTTAACAGGTATTCAAACATATGTAGAATTAATTTTAGAGCAACAAGAAGGAAGAGAAATAGATAAATTAACATTGTACAAATATATAAATATAATAAACCAGAATGTAAATAGGTTAAAAGACTTTATTAACAATATTATTGATTTAGTAAAGATTGAGTCTACCCAATTAAGAGTGATAAAACAGCCGTTTAATTTATTTTTATTGATTGATGAAATTATAAATTTAATGAAACCTGTAGCAGAAAAAAAGAATATAAAAATTATCTGTAAGGTTTTGCCTAATTTCCCAAAGATTTTAGGAGATAGTGGAAGAATAAATCAGGTCTTAACAAATTTAATAAATAATGCAATAAAGTTTATACCTTCTGAAGGAGAAATTACAATTGAAGCCTTTGAAAGATATTATGAGAATAATGTAGATAAGTTTGCTGAGATTATTGTAAGTGATACGGGTGTTGGGATACCTCAGGAAGAAAAAGAAAAGATTTTTGATAAGTTTTATAGAATTCATAAGCCATTTAAAGATACTGATTATATCCCAAAAGGTACAGGAATAGGGCTATTTATAATAAAAGGAATCATAGAAGCCCATGGAGGGAAAATCTGGGTTGAAAGTCAGGTTGGCAAAGGAAGTAAATTTCATTTTACATTACCAATCTTTAAAGGGGTGTAATTAATCTTCTGTTCTGAAGATATAGCCTCTTCCTACAACCGTTTCTATTCTGTCTTTGTACTCACCAATTTTTTTTCGTAAAGAAGCAATGTTTACCTTTAGTATCTCAGTATTTGGAGTTGACTCTTTCCAAATAACACTTAAAATGAATTCTTTTGTTAATAGTTTATTTTTGTTTAATAAAAATAAATACAAAAGTTCAAACTCCTTTGGAGTTAAAAAAATAGGATTTTTTTTAATGGTAACTCTGTGTTTTTCTATATCAATGATTAAATCTTTACATTTAATTAGTTTAATACTTTTTCTACTATAATCCGTTCTTCTCAAAACAGCATTTATCCGAGCAACCAATTCATCCTTATTGAAAGGTTTAGTTACATAATCATCTGCTCCCATTTCTAATCCAGTAACCTTACTTTGTAATGTGTCTTCAACGGTTACCATTATAATAGGAATAGAAGAGGTTCTTTTATCCTTTTTTAATG
>CAYYAU010000020.1:5072-11094 GCA_964469765.1 uncultured Clostridia bacterium
CCCAACCACCAATAGAAGGAATATTTATATCTAAAAGGATTAAATCAGGGCTGAAAGAGACAAGTTTAGAAAAGGCCTCATCCGTTGTTTTTGCCTTCTCAACTTTAAAGTGGTGTTTTAACAATGCTTGTGCAATCCCTTCCAATATTGCTTCTTCATCATCTACTATTAAGATTTTCTCTTTCATATTTTAAGAAAATTGATATCCTATTTTTGGAATGGTTTTTATATTCTCTCCATAATCTCTTAGTTTTCTTCTTAATTGTGAGATATACACATCAATGGTTCTGCTATACCCTAATTCTGAATATCCCCATACGGTTTGTAGAATGGCTTCCTTTGTGAAGGTTTTTCCTTTATTCTTTAAGAGAAAACTTATAAGCTCAAACTCCTTCTCATTGAGCTGAATTTCTCTTTTTTTTAGTTTCACGCTTTTTTCTTTGCAGTTTACAGTTAAATCCTTATATGATAAAACCTCATCATTGTTGGGAATTTCCGTTTCTTTCCTTCTAAGTATAGCATTTACTCTTGCTCTTAATTCTTCGCTATTAAATGGTTTTGTAATATAATCATCTGCTCCTTCGGTTAATCTTTGTATTTTCATTTCAGGTGTGTCTTCTACTGTAAGAATTATAATAGGAATATCTTTCGTGGAATCTTGACTTTTTAGTTTTTTACACAACTTTTCTCCACCAATAGAAGGAATATTTAAATCCAGAATAATAAGTTCGGGTTGAACAACAGGAATTTTCTCTAATGCCTTTTCTGTAGAGGTTACGCCACTTACAACAAAGTTAAATGGCTGAAGAATATTTACAATACTACTTATGATTACTTCTTCGTCATCAATGACCAGAATTCGCCGATACATTTGTTATAGTTTACCCCGCTTAGAAAAGTTTTTCTAAAACGGAGTTTACTTTAGATATATAATAAAGGCGGTTATAGAACCCCTTTTTTCTATAGGATAAGTATTTATATCAACTTCATCTTCTAACAAAGGTAGGTGTTTACTAATAAAATTTTTTATTAAACTGATTTGATTTGTGGTTACCGAAGCATCATTTTCATCCGTATAAATTCTTATTTTATTCGGGTATGAAGAGTATTTTCTTAAAATATCGCACACCTTTTCTAAAGTTAGTTTTGCGTTTTTATTAATGTGTGCAGCCTCTTTTCCAAACAAGAAATTATTTGATATCTCAATATATATTTTTCCTTTTTCTTTATATTTTAATGAATCAAGTTTGAAAGATTTACCAATAAGTGTTGTTGGATTTTCATTTTTATCTATAGAAATAAACCTATAGGAATAAAGCGCACCCACTTTTATAATATTTCCTTTTTTATCTATGCCATCCCATTCAATTATCTTGTTAGGTTTTCCTTTTCCAGATATCACTTTCACTGTATTGCCTTTTTCATCAGTAACAATAAGTTCCCATTTGATACAGCTAATATTGGTTATTTTAGGATAAAACGAGATTAAAGGAGGCTCAGCAATATCAGGAAGATATGGCTGTGAAATCTGGTCAGTATTTAGATTATAAAACAATGCATAATCTCTTTCTGTTGGAACCTCTATTTCCTTTTTCAGTAGTTCATTTGTTTTTTCTATATATGTAGGAACAACTTCCTCTAAGTTTACTTCTATATCTGGTTTAGGTTTTTCAATCTCTATTGTATCTTTTGCTTTACCTTTAATCACTACATCAATAGGTTCTGGTTTAGTTTCTTTTGATTCTTCAGCCCAACAATTAAAACACAACAATATTAAAATGACCACTAACCACTTTACTTTTTTTAACATTGTCTCCCCCCTAGAATTAGAAGCTGAAGGACGCTGATAACAAGCTGATTGTCGCTGAAAAGAATTTCAGCATAGTTCTACGTTGCTATCCGCGTATATCAGATTCTATTTCTTTAAGTTATTTCAGAGAGAAATAGAATGTAATAATACCCCATTCTTCTTTACCATATGAGTTCTTTTCTAAAGGCGCAAATTTCCATTTCCTTAATGTCTCAATGGAAAGTTTGTCAATCCGTGGATAACCAGAGGTTTTCCAGATATAAAGATTATCTTTTACCTCTCCATTAGATAGTACGGTTATATGCACACTACAGTATACCTCAATTCCTTGTTTTTCTGCCCATGAAGGATAAGTAGGTAGAACTTTTTTTAATACCTTTCTATTAGACAACTGTCCAGTAATCTGATATATTGCTTTTTTTCTCTTTTGAAAAACAGTCTCTTCTGCTTTTTCAATCTCTGCACCGCCTGTGGAAGAAGAGGTGAATGCTTTAGTTCTTTGGGTAGCTCCTGGAAAATAAAATAGAGAGCGGCCTGTGCCTGAAGCAGTATATGAACTACTGCCTGTCGCTTTTCCTGAGGAAACTGCACCTGTTCCATTACTTGCAGAAGTATTATTAGTTCCTTCTGATATGATTTGTGAAGAGCCTTCCACTATTGTTTGATTAGGTGATGAGGATCGCAATCCCTCTTGAATTTGATTTGAAGATGATTTTGATTCTAATAAGTTAGAATCTGATAGAATTTTTCTTTTTTTCTCCTTTAACACAGGAGACGCAAATATGCTTTTTGAGGTCTTTTTTCCAATATTTATAGGAACTATATCTTCCTCCGGTTTAATTATATTCTGTGTATCGTAGACCTTAAATGATACATCCTTTTTTGCAATTGTGTAAATCTTATTCTTTAAAGGTTTATTTCCTTCTTCTGTTGGTATAGTTGAAATTTTTTCATCTATTTTAGTTTCTGCTGTATCAACCAATCTATCCTCTTTAGATAAAGAAGCGGTTATATCTTTAAAACGTCTTTTTGGTAAATTTTTTGATTTATCAACCAGTTTTTTATTTATACCTATTTTTGTTGGAATCGTTTCATTCTTAATTTTTTCTACTGAGGGCTGTTCTGTTGGTTTTTCCTCTCTTTTAAATATATTTTTTATAATAGCAAAAAATCCCTTTGTCTTCTTTGTTTTTTTTACCATGGGAGTAGATATAGGAAGAGCCTCTTCAGGGATAATGTAATCTATTTCAACAATAGGGCTGAGTTTTACATGTGAGACTGGAGAGGTTAAATTAAATTTTAGAAATAACAGAATAGAATGTACAAGTAAAGCAAATGTCCAACATATAATATATTCTTTTTTGCCATGTGTTAAAAGCATCTTTTATTTACCTCTTATTTATTACCTTCCTTTGCTGAGTTGCAATAGCAATCCTTCTTGCCTTTGTTTTATTTCTGATTAAATCTATTATTTTCTCTACATTCCCATACGGAACATCTTTATCTGCTCTAATTATAACTAAGATATTTCTTTTATTTTTCTTTAGTTCCTTTCTCAACATTGGAATAAACTCTTTAAAAGTAATAGTTTCGGTATTCAATGCTAATTTTCCATCCTTTGAGTAGCTAATTGTTATGTTTTTTTCCTTAGTTTCAATTGTAACTGCTTTGGGTAAGTTTACTGGGATATTTGGAAGATTCAAAAAAGGTGCTGTAATAATTAAAACAATTACAAGTATCAGTGCTACATTTATTACTGGAGCAATATTAATTCCAGCAATTGGTTGTGTTTTTATATTAGTTCTTCGCATCTTTAACTCGCTTTTTTCTTCATTAAAGACAGTTTTTTAGCGCCATTTTGTTTTGAAACATCTAATATATGAACAACTGTTCCGTGTCGTACATCCTTATCAGCAGTCACTATAACTGTTTTATCTCTTTTAAAAGTAAGTTCGTTGCGCAGCTTTATTGCTAAATCAACGTCACTTTTAACTTTCTTGGTATTCAGGAAAATTGCTTTTTTGGTGATATTAATAAAAAGAGGTTTTTCCTTTTTTACTGCTGTTTGTTGAGATTTTACAGCTTTTGATGTGGAAACTCTTATTAAAGACTGCATAACCAAAGGAGAGATAATCATTAAAATAATTAACAGAGTCAAAGAGACATCACATAAAGGAGTTAGTAATACTTCAGCAATTGGTTCCGAATGACCTTTTTCAGATGATAATTTTCTCATTTTTATTTTACCTCTTCTACATTAGCCCTTCTTTCTACAGTTCTCTGTCCATAGAGAAGGATAATTAATTCTTGTGCGAATGTATCAATCCGTACCATAATATTTTGCATCTGGGAAGTAAAATAGTTATATATAATAGCAGCAGGTACAGCTACAGCAATTCCTGCAACTGTGGTGATTAATGCTTCAGATATTCCAGCTGCAACAATTGTTGGCCCTCCTGAACCTGAAAGTGCTACATCATGAAATGCTTTTATAATTCCTAAAACAGTCCCCAATAATCCTAAAAGAGGTGAAATAAAACTTAGTGTTCCAAATATTGTTAAATGTTTTTTCAAAAGGTTTTCTCCTCTAATTTTTACTGTATCCATTGAATCTTCTGCATCTAATCTTGCCAGATGCGAGTTTTCTAACCCTGTTTTTACTACTTCTGAAAGAATTCCAGGCGTTTCTTCGCATAGTTCTATTGCTTCTTTAATTCTGTCTCTTCTTACAAACTCCTTTATTTTAATAATAAATATCCCTTTGATTTTTCCAGCGCGTAAGTAGTAAAGAAGCCGTTCTAATGTATAAGCAATTAATACAATAGAACAAATAAGAAGTAAAGGCATAATTACACTGACTTTCATAAGTCCCATAAATGTTAAGTTACTCATACTTCCTCCTTTTTTTGTAGAAGCGGATTAGCGCTGATAAGTTCAGCGACCTTCGGCTTGTTATCCGCGTGTTTCGGCTTCTAATCTTTTGAGTATACTATATGCTTATATTTTTTATCTGTGTTCCTTTAATTCAATAAGTTTCTGTTTAGCTAACTCTATCCATTCAGGGACAGAGCTGTTTTGATTTATATCTTTATACAATGAGATTGCCTGATTCTTATCTATTCTTTCGTATAACTCAGCAAGCCTAAATAGCGATGCTATACGATATTTGTCATTTTTTGGTTTGAAAACAATAAGATCCTTATATGTTTCAATCTCTTTTTCAGGGATTTTCAGTTTATTATAACATCTTCCTATATAAAATTTAGCCTCGGTATATAAACTTGTGTCTTTAGAAATTCTTTTGTAGTTTAGTATAGCTTCTTTAAACTTATTTTGTTCTTCGTAAAGCTCTCCAATTTGAAGGTAACAGAATTCCACTTTTGGGTCTTTTGGAAATTTGTTAATAAACCTTTCGTAAGATTCTATTGCTTCGTTTGGCTGTTGAGCTTTTTTATAAGCTAAGGCTATATTAAGATAGGCGTCTTTTACCAACTTATGGTCTGGATATAACTCAATAAAGTCATTAAATACTACAACACTTTGATTATAGGCTTTAATATTAAAGTAAGAAACGCCTAAACGGAATTTTGATTGTGGAGCCTTCTCGTTATTAGGGAAGTTCTGAAGAAAGTTCTGGTACGCCTTTACAGCTTGTGTAAAGTTTTTCTCAAGATAATAGGCTTCTGCATCGTAGTAGAAAGCTTGATTTGCTTGTGTGCTTTCAGGGAAATTTAAAATAATCTTTTCAAAATATTTATGTGCCTGTTTGTAGTCCTTTTGATTAAATGCATTTGCACCTAACTTCCAATAGACATCAGATACTAACCTCCTTTGAGGGAATTCTTGAAGTAATACCTCTAACTCCTTTGTTGTTTTGCCTAACCTGTAATAGCTCATTTGAATCTGTTCTATTACCGATGGTATTTTTTCATCATCTGGATATTGTCTGATAAACTCTTTATATTGGTTGATTGCTTGTTTTATTTTACCTTGGTTATAATAGCACTGTGCGATTTGCAATGTAGAATCTTTCACCAAATCAGATGTTGAATATATATTAATTAAAGTGACAAAAGAATTAATTGCAGCTTCATATTTTTGTAAACCGAAGTATGTTTTACCTGCCTGAAATAGAGATTTTGGAGCAAACTCTGATTTTTTATAGTTATTAAAAACTTTTAGCCATTTTTTTATTGCCTCTGAATAATATTC